>JAUVBO010000230.1 GCA_030591195.1 Pseudomonadota bacterium | reverse complement strand
CGCATCATCGCTCGCACCGCCGGCCAACGCGCCCGGACCGGCCGGCGTCTGCTCGACGACGAAGCGTGGCGCGACGACGAAGTTGATCACCGCCAGGCAAGCCAGACCCACGCCCAGGGCCGCCAGCATGCCGAGCTTGAGCTTCGCGGTGTCCGCAGCGTCGATTGCCACCCGGAGCCTCCCATGACAGGACAGGGCCCCATTGTCGGCGAGGCGAGGCCGGCTGGCAACGCCCGATCGGTCAATATCCGGACGGAGCCCTGACGACGTCTTCTTCGTCGCCCGCAAGGAGAAGCGACCGAAGGCTCACCGCGGGCAGTCGCTGTCCGTCCTCGGCGCGTGTCCCTGGAGGACCTTTGGTGTCACCGGGCGGTCGATCCTACATCGGAGCTGAGCCGAGGTATTTCTCGAGGTCGTCCGAGCCGCCGATGTGCTTGCCGTCGATGAACACCTGTGGGGAGGTCCGGCGCCCGCTCACCGCCCGGAGCATCCCCGGGGTCGCCGGCACGTCGAGGAAGCCGATGCTCCGCTCTTCGAGCATCACCCGGGCCTTGGCGCAGAAACCGCAGTTGGGGCGGCTGAAGAGGACCACCTCGGGCGGCGGGGTGCCCTCGAGGAACTCGAGCATCGTGTCGGCGTCGGAGACCCCGTAGGGGTCGCCGTCGCCCTCGGGCTCGATGAACATCTGGTCGATCTTCTTGTCGCGCACCAGCATCGAGTAGCGCCACGAGCGCTTGCCGTAGCCGAGGGCCGACTTGTCGACCAGCATCCCCATGCCGTCGGTGAACTCGCCGTTGCCGTCGGCGAGAAAGATCAACCTGTCCGCGCCCTGGTCGTCCTGCCAGGCGTTCATGACGAAGGTGTCGTTGACCGCGACGCAGATGACGCTATCGACGCCGAGCTTGGCGAACGTCGGCTGCAGCTCGTTGTAGCGCGGCGCGTGGGCGATCGAGCAAACGGGCGTGAACGCACCCGGGAGGGAAAAGACGATCACGGTCTTGCCCTTGAACAGATCGTCGGTGCTGACCTTGGTCCACTCGGTTCCGACGCGGATCGGAAAGACCACGTCGGGGACCTGCTGACCTTGACGGTTTACCGGCATCACAGCCTCCTTTGGATGACGACCTTCCGTTATCGGACGGGACTACGCGAGCCCGGCCCCGACGGTTATACCCCGGTTGGACCGCCGCCACTGCACAACCTCGGCCGCAGCTCGAGTGGACAGCCGGCCCAACGAGGCGGTAGCTTCCCGCACAACCTCGGAGGTTCATTCGTGTCTCACGGCAACGCCAGCCCCGATCCGATCGCCGGCCTCCCGGAGAACGCCCGGCGACCCCTCGAGCCCGGCGAGAAATACGTCCCGGTGGTCCCCGACGAGCAGGTCACGGAGGTCACCGCTCGCTCGGTCGGCCTCGGGCTGGTCTTCTGCGCGATCTTCGCCATGGCCGCCGCCTACCTGGCGCTCAAGGTCGGCCAGGGCATCGAGGCGGCGATCCCGATCTCGATCCTCGCCATCGGGCTGTCGCGGTTCTTCTCCCGGCGCAGCACCCTGCTCGAGAACGTCATCATCCAGTCGATCGGCGCCAACTCCTCCCACGTCGTCTCGGGCGCGGTGTTCACCATCCCGGCGCTCTACATCCTCGCCGCCGACCCGTCGAGCGGCGTGGCCCAGCCGACGGTGCTACAGGTGATCGCGGTGTCGTTCCTCGGCGGCTGCGTCGGTGTGCTGTTTCTGATCCCGCTGCGCTACCACTTCATGGTCGAGATGCACGGCAAGTTCCCCTGGCCGGAGGGCACGGCGACCACCGAGATCATCCTCTCGGGCGAGCGGGCGGGCGACCAGGCGAAGATCCTCGCCCTCTCCGCGGGGCTCGGCGCGGCCTACGACGGGCTGGTGACCAGCTTCCACCTGATGGCCGAGAACATCCGCTTTCATGCGGTGGGGCTTGGGGGGTTGCTGAAGAACCACTTCATGACCCTGCAGATCCTCAACAACGGCGCGATCCTCGGCATCGGCTACATCGTCGGGCTACGCTACGCAGCAATCATCTGCGCCGGCTCGTTCCTCTCCTATTTCGTGCTGGTACCGATGGTCCACGCCGTCGGTGAGCACGTCCCGGTGGTGCTCGCCCCGGGCACCAAGCTCATCGCCGAGATGGGCCCCGGCGAGGTCTTCAAGTACTACGTGCGAATCATCGGCGTCGGCGGCATCGCCGGCGCCGGCATCCTCGGCATCATGTCGTCGATGCCGTCGATGATCCGTTCGATCGGCGCCAACATCGCCGGGATGAAGAGCCAGGACCGCCGCGACGCGGCCCAGGTCGCGCGCATCGAGCGCTCGCTCTCGGGCAAGGTCGCCGTGGTCGGCATCGCGATCTTCATGCTCTGCGCCTTCCTCTTCTTCTCCTTCGGCATCGGCATCGAGGACGCCTTCCTCTACGCCCTGGTCGGCACCCTGCTGGTCACCGTGATCGCCTTCCTCTTCGCGCCGGTCTCCGCCCGGGCGATCGCGATCGTCGGCACCAACCCGGTGTCGGGGATGACGATGCTGACGCTGATCATCACCGGCGTGGTGATGCTCAAACTCGGGCTCAAGGGCGGCCAGGGGATGTTCGTGACGATGATGGTCGGCGGCGTGGTCTGCACCGCGCTGGCCGCCTCGGGCGCGCTGGCCTCGGACCTCAAGGTCGGCCACTGGACCGGCGCCACGCCCGCCCGCCAGCTGGCGCTGAAGTTCCTCGGCACCGGCGTGGCGGCGATCTTCTGCGGCCTGGCGATGTGGGTCATGTCCCAGGCGCCGGCCGGGCAGGGCTTCGGCACCGCGGCGATCCCCGCGCCCCAGGCCTCGGCGATGAAGGAGATCCTCGTCGGCATCTTCGGCACCACCGAGGCGCCGCTGCAGTGGTACCTCTTCGGGCTCGGCGCCCTGCTGTCGCTGATCCTGCGGATGTCGGGCGTGCCCCCCCTGGCCTTCGCCCTCGGCATGTACCTGCCGATGCAGCTCAACACCCCGGTGCTGCTCGGCGGCGTGCTCTCGTGGATGGTCGGGCGCAGGCGGCCGAGCGACGACGACGCGACGGTCAAGGCGCGCCACGATCGCGGGGTGCTGATCGCATCGGGGCTGATGGCCGGCGGGGCGATCCTCGGGGTGCTCGACGCCATCGCCAACGCGGTGATCAAGGGCGCCACCGGCGGCCTCGAGGCCAAGGGCTCGGTTCACATTCTCTCCGATCACGCCCTCGAGGGCGCCACCGGTGAGCTGATCGCCATCGTCGGCCTCGTCGCCCTCTGCAGCTTCATCGTCGCCTTCTCTCGGCGCGCCCGACCCGAGGCCTAGGCAGCCGGGGAAGGATCATGGGCCAGGTGACAGCCGCACCCCCACACCGTCTGCTGGCGCAGGTGTGGTCGCTGCCGATGCTGTGGCTGGCGCTCGGTGCGACCGCTGGGTTGGCGGTGGCCAAGCCGCCGATCGAGCCGCTGGTCGCGGTGCTCGAGGAGGCCGACGACTACAAGCAGCGGCTGGCGGCGGTGATCGGCCTGGGGCGAGTCGGCGACAAGCGCGCGGTGCCAGCGCTGATCGATGCGCTGGAGGACGAGCACCTGACGGTGCGCGGCACCGCGGCCAGCGTGCTCGGCCAGCTCGCAGACCGACGGGCGATCTCGGCGCTCGAGGCGCTGATCAAGCGCGCCAAGCACCGGTTCATCCGCCAGCAGGCCCGGCGCTCGCTGAATACCTTGCTCGCGATCTCCGCGGCCCCCGCTCCCCGGCCCGCGAGCGCGCCGTCCACCAAAGTGCTGCTGCAGATGCAGGTCAAGGGCACCCACGGCACCCTCGCCCGCAGCGAGGTGCAGGCAGGGGTCAAGGCGGTGATGCCCCGGGCCCAAGCCTGCTTCGCCAGCCGGTTCGCCGCCGAGCCCTACCTCGGCGGCAAGCTCCTGCTGCGGCTTCGCGTCGCCGTCGAGGGCACGGTCAAGTGGATCAGGCTCGAGCGGGGCGACCTCGGCTCGCTCGAGACCGAGCGCTGCGTCACCGGCGCACTGCAGAGCGCCCGCTTCGCCAAGCCCCGGGGAGGCGAGGCTGAGTTCACGATCCCCTTGTCCTTCGGCGGCTCCGACCCGGTCACGACCATCGCCGCCGGCCAGTCGCCGATAGCGGAACAACTGAGGCAGCAGTGCGGCGCGCTGCTCGAGGGAACCGGGGTCAGCGCGGCGCCGTCGGGACTGCAGGTCAGCCTCTACATCAGCCACCGCGGCGCCGTGGTCTCGGCCGGCCTCGCCGCCCGGGCCGAGCTGCCAGCGGCCTTCGCCGAGCGCTTCGTCGCAAACCTCCGGCGGCTGACGCTGCCGCGCGAGCAACCAGCCTCGGGCCACGCAAAGCTCGTCTACCGCTTCGCCTGTGGGATCAAGAACCAGGATGGGACCTGATGAGTGACGTTAGACACCGCCGCCGGATCCGCAACTACCTGCTCAACCCGAAGGTCCAGCTGAAGATCACGCTGATCATGGTCACGCTGACCAGCCTGTTGACCGCGGTGCTCGGCTACATCTGGTACGCCGAGATCCGCAAGGCCTCGGGGGTGATCAAGGTCAGCGCGATCTCGGTCCTCGGCAACGACGCGGCCAACCAACTCGCCGCCGAGCTGGCCTCCGAGGACGTAACCCGCCTGATGGTGCTGATCGGCTTCGGCGCGGCGCTCGCGGTGCTGATCGCGGCCTACGGGATCGTGATGACCCACAGGTTCGCCGGGCCGATCTTCAAGATCAAGCGTCACATGGCCGACATCGAGAACGACCGGCTCTATGCGCTATGGGGGCTGCGCAAGGGCGACCAGCTCCAGGACTTCTTCGAGGCCTTCGACGCGATGCACTGCGCCCTGCGCAGCCGGACCGAGAACGACATGCTGCTGCTCAGCGCGACGATCGCCGCCATCGAGAGCGAAAGCGACCTCAAGACGATGCTCCCGGTGCTGCAGGAACGCCTCCAGCAGAAGGGCGAAAGCCTGCGCGGGGCGAGCAAGAACACGATGCGCCTGTTCCGTGAGCCGCGGACCGGCTGAGGCGCACGACGATGGCCTATCGTGACGATGGACAGTGTCACCTCTGCGGGGCCGAGACCCATCGCAGCTGCCCTCAGTGCGGCCGAGGCGTCTGCGCCGACCACGCCGTGTCGAGCTGGCTCGAGGAGCTGGTCGCCGACGGAGCCGGCGCTGACGAGCGGGCCGCGGCCGAGCGCGTAACCAAGCGCCTCGGCGGCACCGACGCCTGCGACACCTGCCTCGAGCAGGAAATCCTTGGCACGCGAAGCCCGGCGGCCGTGATCTACCGCTCGGGCGATCCAATGCAGGCCCAGATGATCGCCGAGAGCTTGCTCGAGGCCGGCTTCGATGCGCGGCTGCTCGGCACCCGTAACGCCGCGCTGCTCGGCGTCGGCCAGATGCTCTTCGAGCAGCGGATCGAGGTCCCCGAGGCCCAGGCCGAGGCGGCGGCCGCGCTGGTCAGCTCCCTCGTCGACGAGCGACACCGCGGCGGGTGACCCGGGCCAGCAGCGCGAGCAGCAAGGCCGAGCAGCTCGATGCGTCCGAGTGAGTCCCTGACCGGGCGGTGGTCGAACGCGACGCCAGGTCGCGGTCCTACGGGCTACACCGGCCCGAGCTGAGGTCGGCGCTGCCGTCCTGGTCGCAGTAGCCCCAGCCGCCGGCCCAGGTGATGTCGCGGCAGGTCATCGTCATGCAGGCCCACGGGATGTCGCCACACTGGGCGACGTCGAAGTCGGCCTGGAGGGTCGCCATCTTGGCCAGCGCCGCAGCGTTGGCGGCGCTGACGTTGACGAAGGTCTCG
>JAUVBO010000993.1 GCA_030591195.1 Pseudomonadota bacterium | reverse complement strand
GCCAGGCTCCACACCGGCGAGAGGGTTGCCGTCAAGGTCCAGTACCCCGACATCGAGCAGATCGTACGTGCCGATCTGACCGCCCTGCGGCGAATCTTCAACCTGATCAACCGCTTCGTCCCGCACCACGGCCTCGACGCGGTCTACGAGGAGATCCGCGAGGTGGTGCTGCTCGAGCTCGACTTCACCGTCGAGGCTCGCAACGTCGAGGCGGTCGCGGCCAACTTCCCCGAGCGCGAGGACGTCAAGTTCCCGCGGGTGATCCGGGAGCTGACCACCACCCGGATCCTGACCACCGAGTACATCGACGGGGTCAAGATCAACGACCTGGCCGGCCTGCGCCGCCTCGGCATCGACCGCAAGCAGCTCGCCAAGATGCTCGTCGACAGCTACTGCGAGCAGATCTTCCACCACGGCCTCTACCACGCCGATCCGCACCTTGGAAACATCCTCGTCGGCCCCGGGCCAACGCTGCACTTCATCGACTTCGGCGCCGTGGCCGAGCTGTCGCCGAAGAGCCGCGAGGCGCTGATCTCGCTCGTCCACGGGGCGATCAACCGCGACACGGACCGAATCATCACCGCGATGCGCGACATGGGCTTCCTCGCCCACCACGCCGATCCGAAGGTCTACGACCGGGTCGTCGAGTACTTTCACGAGCGGCTGCATCGTGAGCTGAAGATCGAGAGCCTCAACCTCAAGGACCTGAGGTTCGACCCGCAGGAGCTGTTCGACAACCTCGCCGACCTGCGGCAGATGGACATCTCGCTGGCCGACCTGACCGACACCTTCCGGGTCCCGAGGAACTGGATCCTGCTCGAGCGCACGATCCTGCTGGTGATGGGCCTCTGCACCGAGCTCGATCCCGAGATGAACCCGACGGAGGTGATCCGCCCCTACGTCGAGGCCTTCGTCCTCGGCGAGGACGGCGACTGGTCGCGCTTCATGCTCGACACCAGCCGGGACGTCGCCCTGTCGCTGATCTCCCTGCCCGCCGAGATCCGCAAGTTCACCGGCCGCGCGATGGCTGGCGAGCTCGAGATCAGCATCAGCGGCAACGAGCGCGCCACGCGCCTCTACTACGCCCTCGGCCACCAGCTGGTCTACACCGCCCTGCTGATCACCTCGAGCGTGGCCGCCCTGCGCTTCCACGAGCGCGGCGAGGAGCTGCCCCTTGGCGTCGCCCTCGGCGCTGCCGGCCTCTTCGGCCTCTCGCTGCTCGGCTCGCTGTGGTCCGGTCGCCGCCTGCTCAACGGCCGACGCCGACGCCGCTGACGCATGATCCGCTACCTGCTCGCGATCACCGCCCTCGGCCTGGTCCACCTGTTGATCGGCCTGCTGCCCGCACACCCGGTGGCCCTGCCGACCAACGTGGTGCTCTTCGCCGCCAACCTCTACGCGCTCTACAGCGCGCGCTTCGTGCTGCGCACCGGCTCCCAGGTGCGGGTCGGGCTCTTCGCCCTGGGCTACTTCGTGCTCTTCACCCTGGTGCTGGTGCTGCTCGAGCGCGAGTCACTCTTCATCCTGCTCGTCGTCGCCTACGCCAGCGTCTTTCACGTCCCCTACCTGCTCGGCTACTTCGCCATCTTCGTGCTCTCGTTCGTGGTGCTCCAGCCCTACGCCGCCGAGAGCTTCTTCCCGCTGGCGCTGGTCTACGCGCTGTTCTGGCAGGCACGCCGGGCCCGGGTCTCGCCCTTCGTCCTCGGCTGCTTCGGCGTCGGGCTGGTCTTCCTGGTGCTGGTGCTCTTCCCGCTGTTCCACCTGGTGCTCGCTGACTCGCCCCGGACCCTCGGCCACGCCCTCGCCCGCCGGGACGTCCAGCAGGCGATCTGGACCAGCGTCACCACCTCCACGGTGGCCACCGCGGTGGTGACCCTGTGGGGGGTGCCGCTGGCCTACGCCCTGGCGCGGCTGTCGTTCAAGGGCCGGACGGTGATCGAGTCGCTGATCGACGTGCCGATCCTCGTGCCCCAGTCTGTCGTCGGCGTCGCGCTGCTCGGCCTGCTCGGCCGCGGCAGCCCGATCGGCCAGCTGCTCGCCGACCGGTTCGGCCTCCAGATCGCCGGACGCTTCGTCGGGGTGGTGGTCGCCCAGGTCTTCGTCGGCAGCCCGTTTCTGATCAAGACCGCGATGACCGCCTTCGAGGCGGTACCGACCCACCTCGAGCACGCCGCCCGGACCCTCGGCGCCAGCGCCCGAGCGACCTTCTGGCGGGTGGCCCTTCCGCTCGCCTCGCGCGGCGTGCTGGTCGGGATGACCCTCTGCTGGGCCCGGGCGGTGAGCGAGTTCGGCTCGATCATCCTCTTCGCCAGCACGCCGATGACCGCGCCGATCCTGGTCCACGCCGAGTTCACCAAGGCCGGCGTCAGCGAGAGCCGCCCGGTCGCGGTGCTGCTGCTGCTGATCTGCCTCTGGATCTTCGTCTTGCTGCAGTTCTCCCGCACGCTGCTGCCGGCGGCCCTGCGTCGCGTCCAGCAGGGAGGCCAGCGGTGATCCGGCTTGACGACCTCCAGCAACGCTTCGGCGACTTCGCTCTCGCGATCAAGAGCCTGCGGGTGGCCCGCGGGGACTATCTG
>JAUVBO010000966.1 GCA_030591195.1 Pseudomonadota bacterium | reverse complement strand
GTGCGACGGCATCGACCAGGACTGCGACGGCAACGACCCCTGCCCGCCGGGTGACGTCTTCAGCCTCGGGCTGCCGCTGCCACCGGTGGCGGTGTTTCCGTCCGCAACCCCGGGTCGCCGCGTGGAGACACTGGCGGTCGCGGCGCTCGAGCGGGCGACGCCGGTCTGCAGCGCGTACTACCAGCCGCGGTCGCTGCTGCTGGACCTCGGGCCCGAGGTCGAGGAGCCTGCCTACCTCGTCGCGCTCTACGGCGACGACTCGTGCGAGCACCCGAGCAAGAACCTGGGGCTGCAGACCGCCGAGGTGGCGCTGGTGGCCAAGGACGGCACCCTGGGCGCTTGGGTGGTGCAGAACGAGGCGATCGTCGGCAACTACCGCCACGCCAACGACGCGCTGCTCTACCACGACTTCGCCTTCTCCTTCCTCGGGGTGCTGGTGGAGAACCTCGGCAGCGATCCGCAGGGGGGACAGATCTGGAACAACGTCTACCGCTACCAGATCGACACCACCGTGGCCGACAGCTGGACCGAGCCGCCGCCGGCGACCTTCCTCTACGACCTCAACCCGGCGGCCTCGTACATGAACGTCGGCCGGGCCTACCTCAGCGTGGTGCGGCTCAACGCCTTCATCTTCGGCATCGGGGGAAACGCGGGCAGCGGCATCGGGCCGGTCTCGAGCATAGAGCGGATCAAGCAGTAGGGCGGGGGAGTGCCAGCCGACTTGGCGGCGCTACTTGTAGCGGCGGGTGTTGCAGTCGATCTTGCGCAGCTGGTTCCAAGAATAGTCGTAGCAGTCGGCGCCGACCTTGAGCAGCACGCCGTAGCGCCCCGGACGGATGATCGTCGCCGGCTTGTTGAAGCTGCGGCGGTTGTAAATCGCGCCGGTGTTGAAGCGCAGCATCGCGCCGCGCCAGGCCTTGCCCTTGACGTAGACCACCACGGGGCCCTTCGTCGTCCCGACCTCGAGGTAGCGCTTGACCCCGGTGTCGACCGTGACCCAGCGCTTGGCCCAGCCGCCGTAGCCCGGCCCGCGAACCTCGAGCTTGCCCTTGACCAGCCGCGAGGGCCAGGTCGACCTCTTGAAGCTGCTGTCGGCGCGGGCGAGCCCGATCGACAGCAGGGTGACGGTGACGGCGGCGGCGAGGACAAGCTGGAAACGGTGCGACAAGGGAACCTCCTCTGACTTCGATTGGACTGTGGTGGGCAGCGAATTGTTCTAGAATCGACGGCCGCGGTCAATCGAAGACAGGAGGAATCGCCGATGTCCGACCTGGTCCTGTTCGAGCAACACGACGAGCCCGCGCCCGTCGTCGACATCACCATCAACCGCCCGGAGAAGCGCAACGCGATCGACTACGACCTGCTGACCGACCTCTGCGAGGCCGTCGACCGGGCGGAGAAGATCGCCGGGCTGCGGGCGATCCGCCTGCGCGGCGCGGGAACCTGCTTCTCCGCTGGCATCGACCTCTCCTCGTTCTTCAGCATGCAGACCCGCTTCGGCGACGGCTGGCGCGACAACCTGCTGCCGTTGACCCAGGCTTTCCAGCAGCTAGTGAGCCGCTTCGAGCGCTGCGCGCTGCCGACGATCGCCCTGCTGCACGGTCACACCATCGGCCTGGGGCTCGAGATCGCGCTGGCCTGCGACCTGCGGGTGGCCGCCGAGGGCACCCGGATGGCCCTGCCCGAGGCGAAGCTCGGGATGATCCCCGATGTCGGCGGGACCACCCGGCTGGCGCGGCTGATCGGCCCGGCCCGAGCCAAGGAAGTGATCATGACCGGCCGCGAGGTGACCCTCGACGAGGCCGACGCCTGGGGCATGATCAACCACCGCGTGCCGGCAGACCAGCTCCAGGCCAAGGCCGACGAGCTGCTGACCCAGCTGCGTGGCGCCGCGCCGCTGGCGGCGAGCTACGCCAAGCGGGTGATCGACGGCCTGTTCGATGTCGATCGGGGCCTGCAGCTCGAGGCGCTGGCTCAGGCCCACCTGATCAACACCGAGGACTTCCAGATCGGCGCCCAGGCGATGATGACCAAGCAGCCGCCCCAGTGGAAGGGGAAGTAGCCCCGTGGCAGATGGCTCGCTCGTAGGCTGGCTCTGGCCCCGCCCGAAGCACGCACGGGCGCTCGACGGCGAGCGGCTGCGGCTCCCGTCTGCGCCCTCGATCGAGGCCCCCGCCGCCGGCGACCTGCCGTCGGCGTCGTCAGCCGCGGTCCGGATCATCGCCGAGGCTCTGGCCGGAGCAGGCCTGTCTTCGACGACTGTCGGGAGCCGGGCTTCCTCGTCGGGCGTAACGTTGCGCCTCGACTCGACGGACAGCGACGGTGACGAGGCCTACCGGCTGACGGTCACTGGCCAGGGCGCCGAGGTCCGCGGCGGTGGCCCGGCCGGGCTGCTGTACGGCGCGGCGACGCTGGCCCAATGGATCCGGCTCCACGCTGACCAGCAGCCGGGCAGCGGCTTGACCGGCGGCAACTTGATCTTGGGCGGGCTGGAGGTCAGAGACCGCCCGGACTTTGCCCACCGGGGGGTGATGCTCGACATCAGCCGCGACAAGGTGCCGCCTATGGCCACCTTGCGGCGGCTGATCGACCGGCTCGCTGGCTGGAAGATCAACCAGCTCCAACTCTACGTCGAGCACACCTTCGCCTACGCC
>JAUVBO010000147.1 GCA_030591195.1 Pseudomonadota bacterium | reverse complement strand
CGCGCCCTGCCCTTCGACCCACCGCGGGCAACCTTGACCCACGGCGGCGGCAAGACGGCGCGGATCGAGACCGCCGCGCTGGCATCCCTGGGATACCTCGCGCGCCCGCGCTCGGCCGCGATGCCGGTGGGCCTCGGGCGCTTGCTCGACAACATCGCGGCGAGCAAGGACCGCTTCGGCTCGTGGCACTCGACCCAGGCGACGATCCTCAGCCTGCGCGCGCTGCTGCTGCAGCAACAGCGTGGCAAGACGCGCGCCAGGGGAGCCGTGCGGGTCCTCGTCGATGGGCGTCCCGTCGGCGCGGTGCGCCTCTCGGGCACACGGGACGACGAGCGGCACACGCTCGACCTCACCGGCCAGGCGCAGGCCGGCCGCCACCGGGTCACCCTGCGCTACCAGGGCACCGGGCGGCTGCAGTACCAGCTGGTGGGCCGCTACTGGCTCCGGCGCGCCGCGCGCCGCCCGACGTCTCCCGCGCGGCTTACGATCGAGACCCACTATGACCGCCAGAGGCTCCGCCCGGGAGACCGCCTGCGCCTCGCCGTCACCGTCCGCAACCGTGGCCCCGAAGCGCGGATGCCACTGGTTGCGATCAACCTGCCGCCCGGCTTCGCCCTCGCCGAAGAACAGCTGACGGCCCTCGCCGCACGCGGCGCGGTACAGAAGGTCCAGCGCTCGGCGGGCCGCGCCGTGATCTACCTCGAGCGGCTGGCGCGCAACCAGGCGCTGACCTTCAACCTCGAGCTGCGCGGCCAGTACCCGCTGAAGGTCCAGGCCCGCCCCTCGGTGATCTACGAGTACTATCGGCCGGAGAATCGCGCCGAGAGCGCGCCCCAGATCCTACAGGTGCTCTAGCGATGGCGGGGGAAGTTGTGGTCGCTGTCGTCGCCGTGCCGGAGCGGAGTGGGCTTGGGCGTTCGAAAAGTGAGCTACGGCCGCCGACGACGACAGTGACCTGGGAGGCGGTTGGGCGGCCGCCTCCACGCCCCTTGACCTAAGCAAGCGCCGTGCCGCGGCTCGCGGCTTGCTGGCGCTCTCAGGAAACACAAGACGATCCGGTGGTTGGAGCGCGGGCGATCGACAGCGCCGGAGATCTCCGCGGGGCGTGATGGCTCAATCGGCCAGCAGCCGAGCCAAAGCGGCGCAGGCGTGGACGTGTGGAGGGGAGCACAGCCCCTCTAGGAGTCTCTGCGAATGCCGTACTCGCTGAGGCGCCGGACCAGGGTTCGGCGGGGGATGCCGAGCAGCGCCGCGGCCTCGGTCTGGTTCCAGGCGGTGTTGCTCAGCGCCTGGCGGATCAGGCGGATCTCCAGCGCCCGGATCTGGCCCCGCAGGTCGAATGAGGAGGGATCGGCACCCGGCCCGTCCTCTGCCGGCTGTCCGCCCGGCGACATCCCGCCCTGGTGGCGGGAGGTGCCGCCCTCGCGGACGCGCTCGGGCAGGTCCTCGACGGTGATCGTCTCACCAACGCTGATCACCGCCGCGCGCTCGATGGCGTTGCGCAGCTCGCGCACGTTGCCCGGCCAGACATACGCCTGCATCAGCTCCAGCGCCTCCTGGCTGATGCTCCGGGCCCCCCCCCCGCCGCTGATCGATGCGCTCTGGCCGAGGAAGTGCTCGGCAAACGCCGCCACCTCCTCCGGACGCTCACGCAGGGGCGGCACGGTGATCGTCACCGCGTTGAGCCGGAACAGCAGGTCCTGCCGGAACGTCCCCTCGCCGCACATCGCCTCGAGATCCCGGTGGGTCGCCGCCACCACCCGCACGTCGACGTCGATCAGGTCGTGGGAGCCGACGCGGTTCAGCTGCTTAGTCTCGAGCACCCGCAGCAGCGCCGCCTGGGCCGCCGGCGACAGCTCGCCCACCTCGTCGAGGAAGACCGTCCCGCCGCTGGCTTCCTCGAAGACGCCCTTCTGCCGCCGCTCGGCGCCGGTGAAGGCTCCTCGCTCGTGGCCGAAGAGCACGCTCTCGATCAGGTTCACGGGAATCGCCGCGCTGTTGATGCAGCGCAGCGGCCCGCCGCCGCGGGGGCTGTGCTGGTGGAGCGCCCGGGCGACGATCTCCTTGCCAGTGCCGGTCTCGCCGACGATCAGCACCGGCAAGTGAGCCCGCGCCACCTTGCGCACGGTCTCGTAGACCCGCTTCATCGCCTGGCTGGCCACCACCGGCGCCGTCGGATCGGCCTCGTCCGCCTTGGCGAAGCCGCCGACGAAGCGGACCGGCTCACGAGCCGTGGCGCGTCGAGCGGCGCCTCGGGCAGCCTCGAGCAGCGCGCCGCCCGATGCCGCTGACGATGGATAGTAGGCCACGCCGAGGCGCAACGACGGCTCGGTCGCGGCGGCGAGCTCGCGCGCGTGCTGCAACGCCTGCTCCGCGTTGACCTCGGGCACCAGCACCAGCAGCGTGTCGGGGCTGTAGACCGCCATCCGATCCACCGACCGCAGGCGCGCCTGAACCTTCGGCAGCCACCGGGTCACGTGGCAGTCGCCCCGGGCCATCACCAGCGCCAGGCTACGCTGGAAGGTCTTGGCCCGCGCCACCTCGTGCTCGAGGCTCCGCACCAGCCCGTCGTGGGAGTCGAGGTCGAACTCGGACTGCGGGTCGTTCTGCCCTGGCGTGTGCAACGAGAGGGTCAGCGCGCCCATCGTCACCTCGTCGCCGGGGTTGATCCGGACGTTGGTGATCCGCGCGCCGTTGATGAAGGTCCCGTTGGTCGACCCCAGATCCTCGATCCACAACTCGCCGTAGATCAGCGTCACCCGGGCGTGCTGCCGGGAGAGGCTGTCGTCGTCGATCTGGACCTGCGACGGGGGTGAGCGGCCGATGACCACAACCTTGTTGGTCTCGTCGAGCGGCACGATCTGTGCGCCGTCGCGGTGGTAGATCAGCAGCGAGAGCTGTTGCTGGGCGGTGGATCCGCGATAGTCGCGTGTCGGGTCGTCAGCAGGGGACATGGCTTGCTCGGTCGCAACATTGTACCAGCCCGAGCGCGGCTCCACCCATAGATCTTCTTCGCCAGGAACAGGATATCATCGGCAGCCATGAGCACCACCGAGTACGAGAGATTCACCGAGGACTTCCACGCCCACTTCACCCGCGATCCCAACGCCTGCGTGGCCCTCGGCGTGATGCGCAACCTCGATCGGCTACCCGACCCGGGCGCCGATGAAGCCTTCAACCGGGTGTCCGATGCCCGAAGGCTGGTGACCCGCGCCGCCGAGCTGCGACTCGGCGGGGAGCCGCGTTCCTTCGACCAGCGGCTCGATCTAGACCTCGCCACCCTGACCCTCGAGCGTGAGGTCCACGGCGACACCTATACCTTCAACGACCGCACCCGCGCCCAGCAGCTCCCCGAGGCCGGCGAGCAGATCGGCGAGGGCCTGCTGCTGCTCTTCGCCAACGACCCACGCCCGGCGGCCGACCGCCTGGCCGACATCACCGCCCGGGTCGAGGGCGTCCCCGACTACCTCGAGGCGATGCTCGGCCGGCTCGAGACACCGGTCACCCGCTGGGTCGCCATCGAGCAACAAACGGCGGAGGGCCTGCCCGAGCTGCTGCAGAGCCTGGACGACTGGGCCGCCGCCGAGGGCTTCGCCGACCTGCGCCGCCTGCGACGCGCGCGCGAAGCGGCCGCGCCGGCGCTCGCGTCCTACCTCGAGCGCCTGGCGGCGATGGAGACCACCGACGCGCTTCACCTCGGCGACGCCACCGCGCGACAGATCGTCGCGCTCCGCGGCATCGACAGCGCGATCGAGACCTTGCACGGCACGGCGCGCCAGTTCCTCGCCGAGACCGCCGAGCAGATCGAGGATCTGCGCCAGCGTCTGGTCGCCAAGCTCGGGCTTGCCGCCGACATCAGCGCCGCCGAGCTGCACGCCGAGCTCAAGCGCCGCCACCGGGTGAGCCCCGGAGGCGCCGGCCTCGACGGTGTGCTGCAGCGGTACGAGCTCGAGCGGCAGAAGGTGCTCGAGTTCGTCACCGCTGGCGACCTGTTCCCGATCTGCGCCGATCAGCAGCTGAAGCTGCTCCGGACGCCACCGTTTCTCGAGCCGACGATCCCCGCCGGCGCGATGATGCCGCCGCCTGCCTTCCGCGACGGCGTCAAGACCAGCCTGGTCTACCTGACCCTCAGCGAGGCGCTGCTCGACGAGCACACCGAGCTGAGCATCCCGTCGATGATGATCCACGAGGGCATCCCGGGCCATCACCTCCAGCTCGCCACGGCGGCGCACCACCCCTCGGTCGTCCGCCGCCACGTCGACGCGCTGGAGCACGCCGAGGGCTGGACGACGATGCTCGAGGAATACATGCTCGACCAGGGCTACATGGGCGAGCTGACCGACGAGGCGCGGTTCTGCGGCAAGCGCGACCTGTGCCGGATCGGTGTCCGGGTCGCGATCGACCTCTTCTTCATGACCGGCGACCGCGGATCGCTCGACGTCGGCGTCGACTTCGACCGGCGCGCCAATGACCCTTTCGAGGCGGCCGGCAGCCTGCTCGGGGCGGTCACCGGCTTCACCCCGGGGCGGGTCCAGGCCGAGCTCAACTGGTACTCCCTGCAGAGCGGCTACCCCCTGTGCTACCTGACGGGCAACCGGATGGTGCGGCAGCTCAAGGCCGACCTGCGCGAGCACAACGGCGACCGGCTGTCCGCCGAGTCGCTCGACGATCACACTCTCGATAGGGAGTTTCACCGGATATACCTCGAGTCGGGCAACATGCCGCTATCGTTCCTCCGCCGGGTCTTCGAGCAGGCCGAGCTGCTCCCGCCGCGCTACTTCTGATCGACCGATGAGCGGCTTGCTACTGGCCATCGCCGCCTCGGCGGTCAACGCCACCACCGACGCGGCGCGCAAGGGGCTGATGCAGCGCTTGCAGGCCGGCGAGGCCCTCGCCGGCTTCGTGCTGCTCGGTCTGCCCCTGGTGGCTGGCGCCTGGCTCGCCCTGGGCCGCCCGGGCTTGCCGCTGCAGCCAGGCTTCTGGCTCTACCTCGCCCTGAGCGTGGTGCCCAACCTGGCGGCCAACCTGCTGTTCTTCGAGGCAGTGCGGCTGTCGCCGCTCTCGCTGACCCTGCCGCTGCTCGCCTTCACCCCGGCGCTGATGATCGGCACCAGCTGGCTGCTCAACAGCGAGCTACCATCAGCGGCAGGCACCGGCGGGATCGGGCTGATCCTCGTCGGGACCTTCCTGCTCCACCGGCGGGAAGCCCGCGCCAGCGGCCTGGCCGGGCCCGTGCGCGCGGTGCTGCGCGAGCGCGGCTCACTGTTAATGATCGCCGTCGCCGCGATCTGGTCGATCTCCGGCTCGGCGGACAAGGGAGCGGTGCTCCGCTCGGGCCCGCTGAGCTACTACCTGATCTGGCACCTGGGGATGTCGCTGCCGCTGGCCCTCTGGCTGGTAGTCCGGCCGCAGCGGCTGCGCGCCCTCGCCGGCGCCGCCCTGCCAGCTGGTGGCACCGCTGCGCTGCACGTCGTCGGCGGGGGCCTGCAGATGACCGCCCTGCCCTACCTGCCCGCCTCCTACGTGATCGCGATCAAGCGCGCCGGCATGGTGCTCGGCCTCGTCTACGGCTGGCTGCTGTTCGACGAGCAGCACCTCGGCGAGCGATTGCTCGGCGCGGCGGTGATGCTGCTCGGGGTGCTGCTGATCACCCTCGGCTAATGGCCCAGCTCCAGGTGGAGCTGCTGCCCCGCAGCATCGTCGGGGAAACGCCAGTGCCGCACGGCCCGGCCGACGCAGGCTCGGAGGCGGGGATCCTCCGCGTCCACCGCCACCGCCTGCACCACTCCCCCAGGGGCGAGCGTGATCCGCACCTGCGCCGGGCACCTCCCGACGCAGGTCCTGTCCGCCCGTCGTAGGCACAGGTCGACCAGCGCCCGGTTGCGACGCATGACCCGCCGCAGGTCCCCTACCGAGAGCAGCCGATCCGGCGTCGAGGGTTGCCGTCGCTCGACGCCAGCCGCTGGCGGGGCCGCCGGTCCGGCCGACGACTCGGCGATGCCTGGCACGGCCAAGATCGAGACGCCATAGTAGGCGATCTCGCGTCCCGCCAGCCCGGGCTCGTCTCCCGGGACAAAGACCACGCCTGCCGTGGCGTGGAGCAGTACGGGCAGCATGACGTGGGTCCAGATCATCCAGGGCGCTCTTGTTGCCGAAGGCACACATCCCTCAGCCCTCGGCGATCAGTATCGTCGATGATGGCTCATGATTGAGCCCAAGTTGGCCCCGCCTTCTTCATGGCGATCTTATTTCGCAATGCAGGTTACATATTTGCTTTTGTTCGACTTTTCCTCGCTCCTCGGGAACTCCCGCTCGGAACGGCTCGTAGCGGTCTTGACAGCAACAACGACCTGCACAGGAGGCCCCCGATGAAGACTCACCGTATCCTCGTCGTTCTTTTCGCGCTCGCGCTGATCGCTGGCTGCGGGGCGATGACCGACGACAGCTCATCCGGCTCGAACGCTCTTGGTCAGGGCGAAGCGCAGGGTGAGGCCCAGGGCGACGCGACCCAGGCCAAGAGCGGTGACGGGGACTGCCAGTGCGTCTGCGACGGTGAGCAAACTCAGACCCAGGACCAGACCCAAACCCAGGACGGTGACCAGACCCAGACCCAGACTCAGGACCAGGTCAAGGACCAGACCCAGACTCAGGACCAGGTCAAGGACCAGACCCAGACCTAGGATGGTGACCAGACCCAGACCCAGGAAGGTGACCAGGCCCAGACCCAGG
>JAUVBO010000137.1 GCA_030591195.1 Pseudomonadota bacterium | reverse complement strand
TGTGCCACTATCCGCCTGGCACCAGCAAGTGGAACAAGATCGAACACCGCCTCTTCTCCTTCATTACTCTCAACTGGCGAGGCAAGCCCCTGCGCAGCTACCAGACCGTCGTCAGCCTCATTGCAGCGACCACAACCGAAACCGGCCTGGACGTTCGATGCCAACTCGACGCCTCTACCTACGAGAAGGGCCGCAAGGTGACGGACGAGCAGATGGCGTCGATCAACTTGAAGGGCCACCGATTTCATCCCGAATGGAACTATACGATCTCGCCCCGTGAATCACAGATTGACGGATAGCCCGCGACGGGCCAACCCGATCGACTTGTTCTTGAACGGGCGCTGACCGTCTTCATGGTGCTCCCCTCGTCTCTCTGGTTCAGCTTCTGTTTTCTGATAGACCGTGGAAACGTTCGAGTCGTCTCTACCTCTGCTCGCCGTGACTCCTCGAGCAACCGCCGTACCAGAAAGGCGGTGAAGTGATCTCGCAGGGGTGGACGACCGGGCGGTGCTGCTGACCCTCCGAAAATCAGAAGCCGCCCCGCGAAATCGGTGCGCCCGGCCGGGGGGACCGTCGCTCAAACGTCACAGAAACCGCGCAATTGCAGCGCCCGGCCGTCCACCGATGCCTTCTTCCGGAAGGTGGCGGCCGCCCGGTCGTATCTTCTCCGAGCAACCAAACCCCAAAGCCAGACGAGGAGCATCATGAAGAGCGCATTGGCAGTCACGAGCCTGTTTGTCTTTCTCTCGGTCGGGATCGTCGTCACCCAGCCGGCCACGGCGGACGCCGAGCAGCTGACGGCCGCGCAGACGATCTTCAACCCGGAGGCCGAGACACTCTCGAAGAAGTGCAGCTTCAACTCCGACTGCTCTCACGGCAAGTGCAGCAAGAACCGCTGCGGCGGCTGCAGCTTCAACTCCGACTGCAAGGGCTGGGGCAAGTGCAGCAAGGGCTGGTGCGGCGGCTGCAGCTTCAACTCCGACTGCAAGGGCTTCGGCAAGTGCAGCAGCGGCAAGTGCACCAAGGCACCCTACTGAGACCCCCGCTGCTTCGCAGAGGCGGAACCCGCTAAAGCCGATGGGCCGCGGCGTCGTCGACCAGCTCGGCGATCCGCGCCATCGCCTTGTCCAGCACCTCCTGGGCCGGACCGAAGGAGAGCCGCACGTAGGGCCTGAAGTGTGACGGCTGCCTCCCGCGCCGCCGCCCCGGGTCGACGCCGAAGAACTCCCCGGGCACGGTGATCACCTGGCGCTTGAGCGCCTCGCGGAAAAATCCCATCCCGTCGGCGATCGGCTCGGGCAGGTGGGCCACCGAGGCCCAGACGTAGAACGTGCCCTCGGCCGGGGTGTCGATCTCCATCCCGAGGTCCCGGGCCTGGCCGAGCAACCGCTGGCGCTTCTTGCCGAACTCCTGGTGGATCGCGGCCGTCTCGGCGCGGGTGTGGTCCACCGTCAACAGGTCGATCGCCGCTCGCTGCAGCGGCCGGCTGGCGCCGCCGTCGAGGAACGAGCCGGCGCTGGTGATCGCCTCGATCACCTGCCGCGGGCCGAGGGTCCACGACAGCCGCCAACCGGGGTAGCGCCAGTTCTTGGTCAGGCCATCGAAGATCACCACCGGGTCGGACTCAACGTCCTCCACGTAGCGCGCCGCGCTGAGCATCCCGCCGTCGGCCACCACGTCCGGGCGCCAGACGAAGTGCGAGTAGAACTCGTCGACCAGCAACGTGCAGTCGAGCTCCCGGCCGCAGGCGACCCACTGGGCCAGCTCCTCGCCGCCGATCACCTTACCCGTGGGATTGCACGGGTTTGAGAACAGCAACGCGGCCATGCCCCGGCCGACGATCTCCCGCCGCAGCTCGTTGACGGTGAAGGCGTAGCCGCGCTCGGGCTCGAGCAGGATCGGGATCGGCGAGAAGGCGCGAAACATCCCGAGCAGCTCTTCATAGCCGGTGTAGTCAGGCAGGAAGTGCCCCATGTTGATCGGGCCCAGGGCCGCTGCCGCGCGGGTCAGCGCCACCCGCCCACCGCCGCAGACGGCGACGTTCTCGGCCGAGTAACGCGAGGGCATGCCCCGGCGATAGAGCTGGTTGTAGAGGTCGGCGATCGCCTCGCGCAGCTCCCACAGCCCGCTGATCGGCGCGTAGTCGTTGTCCACCGGCTTGACCGAGATCTCGCTACGTCGGGCGGGGGCGCCAGGCAGCTCGCCCGCGTCCGGCTGTCCCTGGCCGAGGTTGCACCACTGCGGGTCGGACGGGTCATAACCGCAACGAACAGCCTCGGTGGTGACATAGATCACCCCGGTCCGTGGCACGGGCCTGAAGGCCCCGATCTGCGCCGCCGTCACATCTGATGGGCTAGGCATCGGACCACGCTAACACATCGAATATTCCTTGCTGCCGGCGGATTCCTTGCCGCAGGCGGATTCCCTGCGATGGGTCCGGGCCGGAACCGGGGCAAAGAGGTGGCAGCAATCACTGGCTACTCGACCTGCTTACCGGACCCTACAAAGGTGGTCACCTCATGGGAGACAATCCACCAGACCTTCCAAAAAACCAGTTGGTTAGAGCGATGGAGCCGCCCCGCGAAGGGGTGGTCGACTTCTTGCAAACCAGGGCCGTGCGATGATCCTGAGCTTCCCAAAGCAAAACCTCGGCGCCCTCAAGCTCGCCGAGGCACGCCGAGAGCATCGCGAGCTCGAGCAACTATTGGTCGAGAGCGACGCCCTCGAGCAGGAGCTGTTTTCAGCCCAGGCCTCGCTGCTGCCGTGGGACCCGCCGGCGCGCAAGTCCCGGCTCTGGGAGGTGCAGGACCTGCTGCCGCGGGCCGCCGAGATGCTCGCCCAGCAGCTGCAGCAGGTGGAGGCGCTGTACAGCGAAGCAGCCGAGGACGATGCCCAGGCGAGCGCCGAGCTGGCCGACCTCCACTGGCGACTGCTCGCCCGCGCCGAGGAGCGCGGCGACCACCTGGCCGTGCGTCGCTACCTCGCGCGCCTGGCCGAGCACGACGACCAGCGCTATGCCCAATTGGTCGCGGGAACCGCGCGGCTCGAGCTCGCCACCGAGCCGGTGGGCGCCCGGGTGCGGCTCTGGCAGTACGACGAGCGCGGGCGTCGGCTGGTCACCGCCGATCGCCGGGAGCTCGGCCGCGCGCCGGTCGGCCCGGTGGAGCTGTCGCCGGGCAGCTACCTGCTCGAGATCAGCCACGCCGGCCACGCGACGGTCCGCCGCCCGCTGCAGGTCCCCAGGGGGGCGGAGATCCGGCTGCGGGTCAGCCTCTTCGCCCAGCGCCAGGTGGGCGCCCCGTTCGTGCAAGTGTGCGCCGGACGCTATGCCGCCGGCGGCGATCCCCTCGCCCCGGGATCGACGCCCGCGCGCCAGGTCTTCGTCGACAACTTCGCCATCGCTCGTCACCCTGTGACCCTGGGCGAGTACCTGCTGTTCCTCGACGAGCTGGCCAGCGAGCAACCGGAGCGCGCCCTGGCGCTGACGCCGCAGCGGCTCGATGCCACCGATCCACGCTTGCCGGTGACCGGCATCTCCCACGACGCGGCGACGGCCTACTGCACCTGGCTGTCGGCGAGCAGCGGCGTGATCCACCGCCTCCCGACCGAGCGAGAGTGGGAGAAGGCCGCACGCGGCGTCGATGGTCGCGCCTTCCCGTGGGGCGACGCCTTCGATCCAAGCTTCTGCCAGATGCGCGACTCGTCCGCCGGCCTGCCCGCCTTGCGGCCCGTCGGTAGCTCCCCGGTCGACGAGTCGGTCTACGGCGTGGCAGACCTCGCCGGGCTGGTCTCCGAGTGGACGAGCAGCGCCTACCAGGATGCGGGCGGCGACGGCCCGGATGACGGCGCGGCGCTCAGGGTCGTGCGCGGCGGCTCCTTCGCGCGTGGCGCCGACCGCTGTCGCTGCGCCAGCCGGACGCCGCTCGCGCCGGACCAGGCCCGGCCCGACGTCGGCTTCCGCCTCGTCCGCCCCTTGCCCCCTGGCGGGGGCGATCAGCTGCTACCGGCGGCGGTGCCACTGCCGAGCGGCGATCGCCCGCTGGCGGCGGCGCCACGGCCGGTGGACGGCGAGCAGGCTCGCGACCGGATGCTGGCGATCTGCCAGGAGATGGCCAAGCAACCGACCAAGGAAACCGTCGACCTGCTGCTGTCGCAGACCGTCCGACAGACCGGCGCCGAGCGCGGCTTCGTCGTCACCCGCGCCGACGACCACCCCGAGGCCCTGCTCAGCGTCCACAGCTGCTGCGCCGCCGCAGGCGATGCGACGCTGCCGCACAGCGATCAGCGGTTCGACGAGCAGATGGTTCGCGCCGCGCTCGACCAGCAGCGGACGATCGCCCTCGGCACCGGTCGGCCGTTGATGGCCACGCCCCTCCCCAGCAACAGCGGAGCCTGCTTGTTGCTCGAGCGACGCTTCTCCGCCGAGCCCTTCGCCGCTGAGGAGAAGCTGCTCGCGAGGACCGCCGCCGACCTGCTCGCCCTCGCCCTGCGGCTCGACGGAGCGCCGACGACGGCCCGCCCGAAGGTCGGCCAGACTCTCGATGAGGCGGTGACCGAGCTGGAGCGCGATCTGGTGACGCGCACCCTCGCCGCCGAAGCGGGCAACATCTCGCGTACGGCCCGCCGCCTCGGCCTCAGCCGCAACGGCTTGCGCGCGCGCATGCGCCGCTACGGGCTGACCGCCGAGGGCTTCCGCTAGGGTCCTGGGCGACGGCCGCCGAGCGCCCTCGCTCGGCAAAGCGGGGGGCGCCGTTTGACTTCCGTGGTGGCTGCGCGCCAAGATCCTCTCAGATCAGGAGAGAGGCCCGTCAGATGTCCACCCGTCGCCCGTCCTCCTTCTCGCCCGTCAGGATCACTGTGCTCGCCACGCTGTCGCTGCTCTTGGCCGCGGCGAGCTGCTCGACCACGCCGTTTGACGACAGCGCCGGCGACGGCGGCGGCGCCCAGGACAGCGGCGCCGGCGGCGGCGAGGGATCGGTCGATCCTTTTCGTCCGAGCTGCCCGGGCGAGGAGACGACGATCACCGGCACGGTGCTGGCGCCCAACGGCAAGGACCCGGTGCCCGGCGCGTCGGTCTTCATCCCGGCCTCGGTGCCCGAGCTCTTCCCCCCCGATGTCAAGTGCGAGGTCTGCGGCACCCTCGGCAACTCGGCCAACCTCTGGTTCACCACCAGCAAGCCCGACGGCACCTTCACCCTCGACGGCGTCTGCCCGGGCCAGCGGTTCGTCGTCTTTCAGAACGGCCGCTTCCGCCGGGTGATCCAGATTGAAGTGCCGCCCAAGCAGGCGCTGGCGGTGCCGGCCAACCTCTCGCGGCTGCCGAACAAGAACGCCGAGCAGCACCCGGCCGACGCGATCCCCAAGATCGCCGTGGCCACCGGCGACTACGACAAGATGGAGTGCGTGCTGCGCAAGATGGGCCTCGCCGACGGCAGCTACGACCTCTACGAGGGCGCGGCGGTGCTCGGTGGGATCGGCAGCTACCCCGAGTTCAAGTCGCTGGTCGGCGACCTGAACAAGATGAAGCAGTACAACATCATCTTCATCAACTGCACCCGCAACACCTTCGAGAAGGAGCTCGAGAACCCGGCGATCCGGCAGAACATCCAGCAGTACGTCCAGTCGGGCGGCCGGCTCTACGTCACCGACTGGAGCTACGACTGGATCGAGCAGGTCGAGACCCTGGCGCCGTTCCTCGACTTCGAGCCGGAGAAGTCGGCCGCCACGCCCGAGGAGGTCGACAAGGCCGCCCTCGGCGAGATCGGGCTCCAGCTGCAGGCGACGATCAAGCAGCCCCAGCTGGCCGAGTGGCTGGCGCTGTTCCCGAACACGGTCAGCGGCGACAAGGCCCACATCGAGCACTTCCTCGACGGCTGGGTGATGATCCGCCCGCAAGCCGACCTGCACGAGGACGTCAAGGTCTGGGTCGAGGGCGACGTCTACTCGGCCGCGGCCTCGGGCCACGACATCCGGGGCATCCGGCCGCTGACGGTGACCTTCAACTTCGAGAACTGCGGCAAGATCCTCTTCTCCTCCTATCACACCGCGGGCCGCGACGACGAGCTGCAGCCGTTCCCGATGCCCAAGCCGTTCCCCCAGTACTGCCAGCCGAGCTTCTCGCCCCAGGACCGGATCCTCGAGTACCTGATCTTCGACATCGCCAACTGTGTCGAACCGATCAAGTAGGACTGGGTCGAACCGATCAAGTAGGACTGGGTCGAGCCGATCAAGTAGGTCGCGGGCTACCGGCGCCGGGCGAGCACCTGCTGGCCGAAGCGCTCGTAGTTGGCCAGCCAGGCGGCGGCGTTGCTGACGTAGCGCGCGGTGCCGGCGGTGTCCCACTGGCGGTAGAGGCGGGTGAAGCCGCCGTCGACGATCGCCCGCTTGCGGCCCTTGTCGTAGAACGCGGCGACGAGGTTGTTCGCCGAGCCGTAGAGCAGCGGCGTCAGCGTCTGGTTCGACTGGATCGTCGCGATCGTGATGCCCTCGTAGAGGTGGGCCAGCCCGGTGGTCAGCAGGTGGTTCGGCCGCAGCCCGGCGAGGCGACCCTTGCCCTGCAGCGTGACGACCTTGTTGCCCTGCAGGTTGCCGAGCATCTTGACGCCGAACAGCGCCTCGGCGACGTAGTTCGCGTCGGCGTAGTAGGGCGAGTTGTCACCCCAGATGTAGACCCCGCGGCCGCGGTCGAAGAAGGCCTTGATCACCTTCAGGTGCCTGGCGTTGAGGTGACGCCGGCTGTCGGAGATGATCCACAGCTGGTTGGCCTTCTCGAGCGCGCTGTCGAGCTGCTTCGGGCTCGGCGCGCCGTTCGACCAGCGGTAGACCGCAAAGCCCTTCTTCTTCAGCGCCGCCCGGGGCAGGCGAAAGTCGAACCCCTCGCCGGTGTA
>JAUVBO010000572.1 GCA_030591195.1 Pseudomonadota bacterium | reverse complement strand
GGCATCGAGCCGATGTTCATCAGGCACAGCAGCGTGGCGAAGCCGCCGAGGCCGATGAGGAAGTACGAGGCCATCGCCCGCTTGCGGTCCGACGAGATCAGCCGCCAGGCCCGCTTTGGCGGCGGAGCACCGGTCTGGGCCTGCTGGGCCGCGGCCGCGTTGGCTGCCCCCTCGAGGGCCAGGGCGACGCCGCAGACGAGCTCGAAGGCGGCGTGCAGCTCCCGCTCGTCGGCAACGATCTTTTCCTTGCGCAGGCCGACGCCGCCATCGCGGACCACCAGCGCTGGCTCGGTCTCGAGGGCGCTGAGGACAGCCTGGCGCAGGGCGGGATCGGTGAGCAGGGCCCGTGCCTCGGCAGCCCCGGCGGCCCGGACGACGACCTGGCCGTCGAAGGTCGCGTCGCCGATGATAACGTCCTCGCCGCCGAAGGCTCGCGCGACGTTTGCCAGCGGTCCTTGTCGGCAGAGCTCGAGTCCTCCGGGCAGCGGCACCCGCACGGTGGCGGTGAAGGTGGTCACCTGCCGTTGCTGCCCCTTGATGCCGGAGGTGAACGCGTCGGCGCGGGCCGGTACGCCGCGATAGGTTCCGGTGAGGGTCTGAGCCGCGCCGGCTTCGCCATCGCAGGAGAGGCCCGGGTTGCTGGCCGCGAAGGCACGCCACTGTCGCGACTGTCTGCGCCGGAGCCGAAGTTGCCAGACAACGACACCCAGCATCAGCCCAACAACCCCCACCAGGGCGACCCCAAGGATGACTTTTTCCAGAGACATCAGATGTTTCCGCTCCCTTCCCCACGACGCGGGCTACCCGAGGGTAGCACCCCGATCGCGACCGTCTCAATTTACTACCCAGGGATGGTCTGCTACCTTCCGATCGGGTTCGCGCGGCCGGTCGCCGCGTCGCCGGTGGTAACGGAGAGGGCAATGCCCGAAAGTGACCCCAAGCAAGCCAGCGCTGCCGCTCACGGCTACTCGATCGAGGAGATCGAGGACCCGGCGGCGCGTACCGTGGTTGGCGGGATCGAGGAGATCGCGCGGCACTCGGACTGGTCCGCGGACGCTCGGCCCCCCGAGACCCGCCAGAACCTCGTGGGCGAGTGTCTCGACGCCCGCCACCCGACGCTCAAGGGCCGGGTGCTGGTCAAGTGGGTCACGGTCGACGGCGAGGAGCTGCAGCGCTGGCTGCCGACCCTGCAGAACCTGCCGGTGCGCGCCGAGGACCGGCTGCTGCTGGTCAACCCGGGCAACTGGGACGAGCTGGTGGTCACCGGCGTGATCGACGGCTTCGCCAGGCGGCCGGAGATCGATCGCCGGACCGCCGGGCACCTCGAGCTCGAGCGGGACGAGGCGATCCGGGTCACCGGTCGTGACGGCCAGGAGCTGCTCGAGCTGTTTCAGACCGACGACGGGCCGGTGGTCCGGGTGCTCAACAGCAACACCGCCGTCGAGCTGCCGGGCAAGCTGCGCCTGGCGGCCGACAGCATCGAGCTCGAGGCCGGCGCGGGGCCGATCAAGATCAAGGCCAGCGACGACGTGATCGTCAACGGCGAGATGATTCGCCTCAACTGACGCCGAGCCGCTTAAGGGGAACGTGCACGTGGAGCTCGTCAACCAGACCCCGGTGGTCGCCGAGGCCAAGCTCACCGTCGACGAGGAGACGGGCCAGAAGTACGGGATGCTCGTCGCCAAGGCGACCTTCGAGATCCACGAGGACGGCACCACCGAGCTCGACGGGCAGGCGCCGCATCCGATCTACCTCGCCGACGAGGAGACCGAGCGCGGCCTGCTGCCCTCGGATGTCTACCCGCGCCGGGACCCGGTACTGGAGGTGATCCTGCTCGGCGCGGCCTACGCCGAGAGTCAGCACGGTGCCTTCTCGCGGGTGGTCGAGCTGTCGGTGGGCAGCGTGACCCGCCAGATGCTCGTCTACGGCGACCGGTTCTGGGACGACGACCGGCGGATCACCTCGCCTCGGGCTTTCGACCGGATCCCGCTGAGCTACGACAACGCCTTTGGTGGCTCGTGCGAGGCGTACTTCGACGAGCACACGGTGCTCGACGTCGAAGACCCGATGAACAAGTACGGTAAGGGCTTCGACGCGGTGAAGAAGGCCGTGGATCTCGCCGCGGGGCTGCAGGCGCCGTCGGGCTATCCGAAGCTGACCTACCAGCGGTCGCTGCCAAACCTCGAAAACCCCGAGGCGCTGGTTCGCGGCTGGAAGGACACCCCGGACCCGTACTGCTGGGCCACGGTGCCGGCCGACGTCGGCTACCGGCTGGCGGAGCAGATGCGATACTACCACCGCCACGGCGAGCCGGCGGACCTCGCCAAGACCACGACGATGGTCTACCACCGGGCCCACCCGGACTGGATCATCGACCTGCCGCCGGCCGGCTCGAACGTGGTGATGATCGGCATGACCGCCGAGCGTGGCGCGTTGGCTTTTGCGTTGCCCCCCCTGCGCGTCGTCGCCGACTACGTGATCGGCGAGCGTACGGGCAGCCGAGAGCTCGCGCCCCAGCTGTTGATGCTGCTGCCCGACGAGCGCCGGTTCTACCTCGTCTACCGCAGCGCCTTCACGGTCGACCTGGAGCCCGAGATCGAGCGCTCCTTCCGCCTGCGTCTGGCCGAGGGCTGGTTTCGGTACGAGTAGGCGGGCACTACTGGCACGGGAAAGGAGTTTGAGATGGCCAAGGTATCGATCCAGTTCGACATCGCCTTCAACCTGATCGTGCCCTGCACCGCGACGCACAGCTTCGTCCCGGTGCCGCCGGTGCCGCCGGTGCCGCCGCCACTGCCAGCCGTGCCCCTGGCGCTGACCGCCTGCGCCTTCGAGATCCCGGTGACGATGCACTGGCCCCCCGGCATGGCCCTCGGCAAGAACAAGCTGACGACGACGGTGGTTCACTGCGGCTGCTTCATGACCCAGGACGGCCACGACTGCGGCATCGCGATCGTCCACGTTCAGATGGCGCCCGCGCCGAACAACATGCTGACGGCGATGCACATCCCGTTCTCGAGCCGCAAGTCGATGTTCTGCACCAGCTCGGTGACGATGAACGGCAAGTCGCCGTGCCACAACACCCTGGTTGGCCTGCCGCCGACGCCGATGATGTACTGCGCCGAGCCGATCTCGATGCCCGCGGCCAGCGGTGACACCTCGCACCTCAACACCGTCAGCTGCGGGCTGTCCTTCGTCGACTGGCTGATCGGCGCGGCGACCATCGGCGCGTCGATGCTGATCGACCGCTTCCTCTCCAAGGGTCCGAGCAGTGGCCTGCCGGCGAGCTGGCGCGACGTGGCGACCGACACGCTGAAGCAGGTGGTCCTGGGGCCCGGTGGTAGCCTGCCGTCCTTCTTGCTCAAGAACGGCCTGGCGGTGGCCACCGGGCTGACGCGGATGGCGGCGACCGACGGCCCGGTGAGCTTCAACATCACCCTCGGCGACACCTACTTCGAAAACCAGGTGGGGATGGCCCGGGACGACAGCGGCAACTATAGCGGTGGATACACCAACCGGGTCGGCAACGTCTCGAGCCAGGCCGACACCCGGGGCCTGCAGACCTCGACCGATGGGCTGAGTGGCTCGGATAGCTCCGGCACGACCTGGGGGGGGGATCCGCTGTGAGCCGCGAACCCGCGCGACCCTACTACGACGCCGTCGTCGACCTGTTCCCCCTCGGGCCGACGTTTCCGGAGATGGCCTACGCGCTGGTCAAGTTCGTCTTCCGGGTCGAGGAGCAGGGCATCGTGCTGGCCGAGGCCGAGCCGCTGGTCCACGACATTCGCGACCCGGACCTCAAGGAGCGCCTGCTGCCCGGCAGTGAGTTCTGGACCACCAAGCAGGCGGCGGACGTGGTGGTCCGCGGCAGCGCCTTCGCCCCATACGGGCGCCCGACCGGCTCGATGCAGGTGTCGGTCGGTGCGGGCGAGCTGATCAAGGCGACCCAGGTCTG
>JAUVBO010000056.1 GCA_030591195.1 Pseudomonadota bacterium | reverse complement strand
CGAGACGATTTGCGTAGGTTCGTTGCATGCGTCGCGTTGCACGATTCGTGATCATCTGCATCGCCGCTGGCTGTGGCAGCAATGCCACCTCCGACGGCAACAACCGCAAGGACCAGCCGCCGACCGCGGGCAAACCGCAGGGCAAACCAGCGGTATCCGCGCCAGCCGGGGCAACGAGCGGGGCAGCGGCCAGCGCTGGTCCCCGGAGCTCCCTGTCCCGGCTGACGGCCGAGCACCACCCGGTGTTTTCGCTCGCTGATAACCGCATGCTCGCCCACGAGGTTCGTCGCGGCGGGCTGGCGATCCCGCTGGGGCACCCCGGGATCGCCAAGTACATGAACTTCCGCCGCCCCTGGCTGAGCTGGGCGATCAACCAGCGCCTCGACGGTCGCCCCGTGGCCCTGGCGACGCGCAACGTCAGCTGGCTGTCGGTCGGCCTGACCCCCGAGCAGGCCGCGGCGATCACGACGCTCACCCTCCGGGTCAAGGGTGCCGAGGCCCAGGGCCTGCGGGTGCTGCTCAACAAGAAGGGCGCCGAGTCGGTCCGGATCGGCTCGGACTGGCAGCGGGCGCAGATCAAGGTTCCGGCCGGCGCGCTGAAGGCTGGCGAGAACCTGATCACCTTCAGGTGGGCCAAGCGCGGGCGGATGGCCGGCAAGAAGGCCTTCGCCGCCATCGACTGGCTCTACCTCGGCGCCGAGGCCCCGCCCGAGAAGCTCGACGTCCGGCTGCGCGACGACGCCGGACGCCTCTGGCTGCCGCCGCAAGGTGGGCTCACCTACTACGTCCACCCATATGCCGGGGCCAAGCTGCGGCTGCGCTTCTTGGCCCAGCCCGCCGATCAGCGCTGTGATCTGATCGTCTCGCTGCGCCCTGAGGGACAAGCGCCCCAGGAGCAGACCATCACCGAGACCGGCCTGACCAGTGGCGAAACCGAGACCTTCGTCGACCTCGCGCCGATCGCCGGCAAGGTCGCCCGCCTCGAGCTACGCGCCGAGGGTGCCAGCTGCAAGCAGGGGCTCGCGCTGGCCGAGGCGGCGATCGTGATGCCCGGCCCGGCGCCGAAGGTCTCGCGCCCGAAGCAGCCGAAGAACGTGCTGTTCTGGATGATCGACAACGCCCGCGCCGACCGCTACCGCGCCTACAACCCAAAGACGCGGGTCAAGACCCCGGTGATCGACCAGCTCGCCGCCACCGGCACGCTCTTCACCCGGGCCTACATCCAGGGCACCGAGTCGCGGGTCAGCCACGCGACGATCTGGACCGGCCTCTACCCGAAGCAACACCGCTTCATCAAGCCCAAGTCGAAGCTGAGCCTCAACTGGGTGACGATCGCCGAGGTGATGCGCAAGGCGGGACGCTACACCGCGGCCTGGATCGCCAACGGCTTCGTCAGCAAGTTCTGGGGTTTCGGCGAGGGCTGGCGATACTTCCGCAACACCCTGCACAAGGGCGGCGGCCTGCACGGCGAGGCCCTGGCCAACCACACGATCAACTTCATCAACACCAAGGGCGACCAGCCGTTTTATGTCTACGTCGGCACCATCGACCCCCACGTCTCGTGGCGCGCGCGCAAGCCGTGGATCGACCAGTACTACCCCGAGCGGTACAGCGGCCCCTACAAGAAGGTCGTCTGGGGCAAGGACGTCGGGAAGATCGCCACCGGCGCGACCAAGGTCTCGCCCACCGACCGCAAGCGGATCCGCGCGGTCTACGACAGCACGATCTCGTACAACGACCACCACCTCGGCCGGGTGCTCAAGGCCCTCGAGGCCAAGGGCATCCGCGACGAGACGATGATCGTCGTCACCGCCGACCACGGCGAGGAGCTGTGGGACTTCGGCCGCATCGGCCACGGCCACTCGCTGCGCAACGCGCTGGTCGCCGTGCCGCTGCTGGTGCACTACCCACCGCTGTTCGGCAAGGGCGTCCGGGTCACCGAGGGCGCCGACGTCGCGAGCCTGCTGGCGACGATCTGCGATGCCGTGGGCGCGCCGATCCCCGACGCGGTCCAGGCCGCCTCGCTGCTGCCGCTGGCCCAGGGCGTCGGCCGCGGCTACCCCCGCCCGTCGTTCGCCAGCCAGTACGAGCTGGCCCACACGATGCGGCTCGAGGACTTCAAGCTGCGCTCGGGCAGCCGGGGCATCCGCCTGCACGATCTCGCAGCGCCACGGGCCGAACGCGAGGAGCTGTCGGGCAAGCTGCCGCTGACCACGCGCTGGCTCACCGACGCGCTGAGCACGTTCCTGATCTACCAGTCCCGCTGGCGCCAGGCGCGCTGGGGCGTGCCGTCGAACCTGCGCGGTCAGATGGCCGACGACCTGGAGAACGGCAAGGGCCCCGGCCCGATCCGGCCCCGCTGATCCCGCCCGTTTCGCGCTACAGTGCTTGCATGGGCCGCGCCGCCACCCTCACCTGCTTGATCCTGCTCAGCGGCTGCAGCTTCGACTTCGAGCGCACGCCAGTGGCTGATGCTCTGGCGCCAGCTGACGTTGGCCCCGACGACGGCCAGCCCGCCGAGCAGCACCCACCTCCCGACACCGGTCTGGCCCTCGACGCAGTGGTCGCCGACACCTTGGCGGACACCAGGGTCGACGCCATGCCGCCGGACACCGGGGTCGACGCCATGCCAGCGGACAGCGCGCCGCCGGTGGACGCCAACCCGCCGCCCGCGGACGCCCCCGCGGTCGGTCCCAAGTTGCTCCACATCATCAAGGATGCCCCTGCCGGCTGTCCCACCGGCACCACGGTCGTCGGTGGCGGCACCGAGTGCCACGGGTCGACGGTCAGCACCTCGTATCCGCTGGAGAGTCTCAACGGCTGGGCGGGCAGCTGTATCAACGTCCCGGCAACGAACCACGCGCTCTGCCTCGAGGCGACGGTGTTGACCACCACCATCGTCCCGTACACCAACCCCTCGACGACCCAGGTCTCGGTTGCACAGTGCACGAGCGGCAAGGCGATCGGTGGGGGATGCGCTTGCGCGAGCGGCTCCCTGGTGAGGAGCCAGTCCCAGACCCCCGGCAGCTGGTCCTGCGCCTGCTCGACGACCGACAACCACACGGCCTACGTGATCTGCCTGCCGACCGCCGACGCTGACGTCCTGGGGCTGGAGAAGATGCCCAAGTCCTCGGGGCCAGCGAGCGCGAGCAGCACCTGCGACCCATCGACCCACCGGCTCGTCGGGGGCGGGTGCGAAGGCACCACGGCTCCGAGCGCGCCTCTGACCGCGAGCTACCCGGACGACGGCCTAGCGGCGTGGCAGTGCGAGTCCACTGGCGGCACGGTCAGCGCGTGGGCGTTGTGCATCAGCCCATGACCCGCTACTGGACGATACGGACGCTGTGGCTGCTCGGCACACTCGCCGGGTGCAGCTTCGACTTCGAGCGCTCGGTGACGGCCACCGATGGTGCGCCTCGGACCGACAGCTCGGTCGAGGCGGGGGTGCCATCGGACGGTCCCGGGCTGCCCCCCGACCAGCCCAGGCCGCTGGACAGCGAGCCGGACGCCGCGGCCGTGGCCGCCCCGGTAACCTTGAGGACGGCGCCCGCCGGGCAGATCGCCTACTGCCCCTCGGGCACGGCCATCGGCGGCGGCACCGAGTGCTCGTCCGGAGGGATCGAGTGGACGATACCGATCGATGACGAAAAGGACCGACCCGTGGGCTGGACCGGGGAGTGTTTCTTCGGCGGCGTGGCGACGAACCACGTGATCTGCCTTGGACCACCGCTGGCGGAGAAGGTCCAGACCTCCACCAACACCAACTCGGGCACCCAGAAGATCGTGGAAGCAACCTGTCCCGCGAACACCAAGGTGATCGGCGGCGGGTGTCGGTGCGCCGAGAGCACCGGCCTGTGGCGGAGCTACCCGCAGGACGGCAAGTGGACTTGCGTCTGCTCGGCAATTCAGGAGCACTCGGCCGAGGTGATCTGCCTGCCCACCGCAGCCGCGGCCGGCCACGAGATCCTGGATGGGAGCCCCGCCGGCGAGACCGACCAGCGCGGCTGCAAGTCCCACCAGCGCTTGATCGGCGGCGGCTGCCACAGCCCGGATACGGCGCTGCGGCTCAGCGCCCCGTCGACGGCGGAGCCGCGGCTCTGGCACTGCGATGCCCCGAATGGCCAGGTTGGCGCCTACGCGATCTGCCTCGACAAGACGGCGCTCTAGTCGTTCGAGGCGGGCGTCACCGGCTCGAGCCGCGGGCGGGCGGCGGTGCTGACGATCACGCCGACCAGCCGGGCCAGCTCGGCGCGCTCGGCGTCGCTGACGTCGCGGTCGGGTGGGAGGTGGACGAAGCCCACGTCGACCTGACGCGTCGCCGCCAGCTGCTCCGCCGCGTGTGAGGTGTAGTAGAAGGTGTTGTTGCAGATGTAGCGGCCCGGATCGGTGCTGGTCTCGGCGCTGGCAAAGCCCGCCGCCTGCAGCGCGGCGACGATCGCCTCGGCCGGCAGGGTGGTCATCCGCTTCGACGGTCCGCCGGCGACGATCGGCGAGCCGGCGAAGATCAGCCCACGGTTGTCGACCTGCCAGCTGCGGGTCGAGGCGTCCTTGAGGTTGTACGAGGTGGTCTCGATGTCGAGCCCGCCGCCCTGGCCGAACGAGATCACCACGTCGGGCTCGCAGCGCGCGATCAGCTCCTCGATCCACGCCGGGGCGGTGTCCCACTCGACGGGGATCACCACCCGCATCAGCGCTACACGATCGCGCAGGTCAGCCTCGAGATCGCCGGTGCCGACCGCCCTGACCGCCTCGCCCGAGGCGTTGCTGCCGCTGCTCGCCGCCGGGAAGGGCTCGAAGCCGGTGAGCAGCACTTTGACCTCGGCGTCCTCCGCGCCGAGCCAGTCGCAGGCCGGCGGCGTGTCGAGCACGGTCATCCGCCGGGTCACCTTGCGCGAGCCCTTGGTCGCAGTAACCCGCAGCAGGGTCGGGCGGGCGCACCCCGAGAGCAGCTCGTCCAAGGGGATCTTGACCACCCGGCGGAAGTCGGTCCGCTGGTCGGTGGCGTCACCGTCGGCGAGCAGCCGGTCGAGCACCGTGGTCTGGTCGACGCCGTTGCAGCTGACCGACAGGGCCTGGGCGCCGTCGGGGTCCTCGAGCTGCATCCGCAGCACCGCGCCGGCGCCGAGCGCCGACAGGGCGCCCGACGGCGGATCGAGCACCAGCTGGTGATCGGGGCGAAAGACCTCGACGTAGTCGAAGCGCAGCGGCACCGCGCCGTGCCAGCGGACCTCGACCCGCACCGGGCCCGGGTGACCGAGATCAAAGGTCAGCGAGCGGTCCTCGAAAACCAGCGGCCTCCAGTAGTCGGTGTCGCGCACGGTGTGGCTGCCGAGCAGCACACCGCTGTCGCCGTCGTAGGCGGCGATCTCGACCACCGCCAGGCCCTCGGGACAGGGCTGGTCCTGCGGCCAGCCATCGAAGCGGCAGGCGTGGGGCGCGGCGGTGGCTCCGCGGAGGTTGACGATGAAGCGACCCCGCCCGACCTCGGGCAGCGTGGCGGTGCAGATCGTTCCCGGCTGGTCGACGCTCGGTCGCAGCCGCCAGCGCTCGAAGCCGAGCGGCGAGCCCACCGCGGGCAGACATCGATCCTCGGCCTCGAAGACCCGGGCGCCCACGGGGTGGCCGGCCGCGTCGCGACCGCCGCCGCCCTCCACCGGCCAGTCGTCGAAGCCGTCGTCGGCGTTCACCTCGTCGCCGCCACTGCCCTCGGCCTTGGCGCCGGGCGCTGACGACGTCAACGCCGAGCCAGTCGGCCCACACGCGCCGAGGACCACCAAGGGCGCCGACAGCGCCAGCGCCAGGATCCGTAAGCTCCAGGATTTCGTGTTCATCTGTGGGTGCCCCCCCTGGGATCGGGCGTCCGCTACCGAAGCGGCAGCTCTTGCAACGACCGTTCCAGGGGACTACCGACAGCACGACATGTAACACTCGGAAAACACTGCGGGCACCGACCGCGGACAAGCGTCGATGCGGCTAGCGCAGTGTCCAGGCGACCGATCCGCGACCGGCCATGTGCAGCCGGCGCCGTGCGCCATCCTCCGGGGTCCCCTTTGAGCGCGCGCCTTGAACTACAATCGGAGGGTGTCTAGCGATCGACTACGGGAGCTCGACTTGCGCCTCGCCGAGCTCGGCGTCAAGGACGAGGATCTGGTCGAGCGCTTCACCCGCGCCGGCGGGCCCGGCGGCCAGCACGTCAACCGCACCTCCAGCGCGGTCCAGCTGCACCACGGGCCGAGCGGTATCGAGGTCCGCGCCGAGGGCGAGCGCTCCCAGCTACGCAACCGCATCGCCGCTCGCGAGCAGCTGATCGACCGGATCGAGACCGCGCGGGCCGAGGCCGAGGCCGCGCGGGTGGCCGCGCGGGAAAAAGTCCGCCGCCAGCGCCGGCGCCCCTCCAAGGGGGCACGCCGCCGCAACGCCGCCAACAAGCGCCGGCGCGGCGCGGTCAAGCGCCTGCGCGGCCGGGTCACCAACAAGGACGAGTAGTTTGGCGGGCGCTCGTTGGCGCCACGCTACCGGGCGGGGGGTGGGCAGCCGGGCGTGCTGCGGCAGAGGTGGGCGGCGATCTCGCGCACCGAGTTGCCCCAGCGCTCCTGGTGGGCGTGGCGCGGCTCGATCCGGTGCTCGGCAAAGGCGAGCAGCATCTCCTCGTAGCCGTCGAGCCCAGCCTCCTCCACCGCGCGCAGCAGCGCGATCATCCCGACGTAGTCGAACTGGTTGACCGTCTCCGAGAGCAGCGCGTAGCGGCGCCAGGCGTCGATGAACAGGCTGCGGGCCCACTCGTCGCCCGGTCGCATCATGTGCATCGACGCCACCAGGCAGGCCAGCTCGTGGTAGTAGACGCTCCAGCTGTCGGTCAGCGGCGCGAGCTTGTCGCCGCCCGAGGTGGCGACGTAGCGGGCGTAGATCCCGCGGACGAAGGCGTAGCACGACCCGCCGCCGGTGTGATGGAGCGAGCGCAGCAGCCGGCCGCGGTAGATCTGCTCGCCGGAGGACAGGGTCCCGAGGCCAGCAGCGATCAGCCGCTTGGTGTCGTCGGTGGCAGCGGCGAGCCGCTGCCGCGCGGCGGCGAAGATCACCTCGGTGCAGAGCATCCGGTCGACGGTCCCGGTGGCGAGGTCGGTGCTCGCGAGGTAGCTCGAGAGCAGCCGCTCGACCTCTTCGCCGCTCTTGTGCAGCAGCTGGCGCAGGGCCTCGCAGTGGCTCCGGTCAGCCCGATCGGCAAGGAACCGCTCGGCGCCGCTGATCAGACGCCGGGTGGGCGCCTCGCCCTCGAGCTCGCCCCAGACCCGATAGACCTCCTCCAGCCGCGCCCGACCGAGGCGGCCCGTACCGACCTCGTCGAGCGCCGCCGAAAACGCCTCGAAGCCGCCCGCGACCTTGCCCCAGCCGTAGATCACGCCGCGCGTGGCCTGGCGGTGATCGTCGGCGTAGGCGGCGCTGCGCCGGATCCGTCCGACGAGCAGCGGGCCGAAGCGCTCGTCGATCAGCTCGCCAAAGCGCTGCTGGGGCATGAACATCCGCCAGTCGACCAGGTCCTCGACGTGCTTGCCGGCGTCGAAGTCGCCGAGCAGTCGTAGCGCCTCGGCCACCCGCCTGTCGTGCTTCGACGCTCGCGTGAGCGCGCGCATCGCCGACTGCTCGTCGGCCGGCGCGCTGTGCTCGGCGCCCCGCGGCTCGAAGACCGCCTGCGGCGCGGCGGCCGGCGCGATCTGCTCGCTAAACTCGGTCACCCGCGCGGTGAGCTCGCGATCGCCCTTGCCGGCGCCGAGCGCCTTGATCAACGACAGGCTCTCGCGGACCGCCAAGTCAGGGTGGCCGGCCAGCGCTGAAATCGCCGAGGCCAGCGCCCTGGGGTTGTCGAACAGCAGGTGCGCCCAGAGCCAGTAGACCGCCAGGTTCGGCCACTCGCGCAGCTTCGACCGCTCGGCGGCGAAGGCCGAAAAGGGCGCCGCAGCGGCCAGGCGCTCGCTCCAGCGCCGGACCTTGCGGCCCGCGAAGGCGAAGAGGAACCAGTCGAGCAGCCACTCGCTACGCTCGAACAGCAGGCGCGGATCGGCGAACGGCTCGAGCGGCTGCCGGGCGGCCGCCCGCTCGTAGGCGCGACGGCGCCGCTGGTAGCACGCGAGCTGCTCGGCGCCGACTTTTTCCTCGGGCCGATCGCTGCGCTGCCAGGCATCAAACAGCCAGGCAGCGATCGACGGCGCCAGCGGGTGGTGGCCCCGGTCGTCGTCGTGGATGGCGTACACGCGGCTCGCGCCGTCGGACGCTGGCTGCCAGGCCGCAACGCAGCACAGCTCGTCCTGCCGGCCGACGATCGCGCAGCCGCAGAGATAGGCCTGGATTCGCTCGACGTGGACGCCGTCGAGCAACTCCAGCAATCGCGGGCTGGCGACGGGCTTGGCGAGCTCGAGGTCCCTCAGCTCGAGGCGATCGATCGTGAGCCGCTCCCAGAGCCCGAACCAGCGACGAAGCTCGCCAGTGGGCAGCGGGGCACCCCGGGCGCACTCGATCCGGGTGAGTAGTTTCTGGCGCTGTCTACGCGGAGGCGCGAGCAGCTCGAGCAATGAGGTGGGCATCAAACGAGTGGGCTCCCAGTGCCTGCTATCCGCCGTCTGCTGAGATTCACACGGTTTCTAACACGATCTGCGCGCCTGCAGTAGCCACTGGACGGGGACAACCAACCCTAGCGGGCAGCCAGACGGCAAAAAGTTGCGCCCGATCACGGTGTTTTGTGCGAGGGCGACGGATGGCCCGCCTCTTGCTTCATCCAACTGGGAATCAAGGTCATTATTAACCCTGGCTGACGGTCACCTTTGATCGTCACCGGCAGGCCGTGCTACAGAAACGATCGAGCCCTCTGTGATGTTGTCGTACCTTACGCCACAGCGACCTGTGCCTCGAGCCGCCTGCCTGACGACTCTGCTCGTGGCCCTCGTCGGCGGCGGCAGCGAGGCGTGCGCCAAGGGCACCGGAGTCAGCGGCGTAACGGTCACCACCCACTGGTCCGGCGGCAACGACCCGCAGTACGGCGGCTACGGCGAGATCTGGCGCCACGACATCGAGG
>JAUVBO010000756.1 GCA_030591195.1 Pseudomonadota bacterium | reverse complement strand
GTGACCTGGTTCGACCGGCTGCTCTGCCGCCGCCATCACCGGGCGTGGCGCGATCGCGGTGGGGCCGCCTCTTTCCGCAGCGGCGACGCCTGGCAGCGGCTATTCCGCACCCACGGCCTGCAGGTGACTCACCGGCGGCAGCTCTCTCGCGGGCGCGATCTCAACCACCCGGTCCATCGGGCGTTGTTTGTCTTGCAGCGCGCCTGAGCGGCGCTGGGGACGTCGGTCAGCTAGACCGGGCCGCCGATGCGGATCGGGTTGGTGATCACCCACAGGTACTCCTTGGCGGCCAGCGTGCTGGCCGATCCGAGGGCCTGCTCCAGGTGGCTGGGACGGATCCAGAGCTCGAGGTGGTAGGCACCCGGCTGGTCGACGAGCTTGGTCGACTGGCTGCCGAGCGTGGTCACCTCGTGGATCACCTTGCTGCCGCTGGCGTCGGTGTGGATCAGCTGGGCCCGCACCTCGGCGGTCAGCGCCTCGGCGGCGGTGAACGGGGCGCCCACCGGTACCGGGTGAGGTGGCAGCGCGAGCTGCAGGGTGATCGGGCCGCTGGCCACGTCACCGATCTGGAGCAGCTCGTTGCCCTGCGCCGCCCGGTAGAGCAAGCCCTGCGGGTCGCCGAAGACAGTGAAGACGCCGTAGCAACGGCCGGCACGAAGGGCCTCGGCGATCTCGAGCGGCTCGACGGTCTTCACCAGCACCCGGTTCTCGAGCCAGCGCATCAGCCGGGCGTAGGAGTCGATGCGGTCGCCGTCTGGCATCGCGATCGACCCGCCCGACAGCAGCAGGGTCTTGATCACCGGGGAGAGGGTGATGCCGAGGGTGCTCTCGACCACGGCGAGGGCCGCGATGCAGGCGAGCTGCTTGCCGCCGGCGCACATCGAGGCGTCGACCGAGACGTTGCGGTGGATGTCCGAGCCGAGGATCCCGGTGATCGGCCGTCCGCGCTGGACCGACCGCCACTTGTCGAAGCCCTCCGGGGGGAGGCCGTCGAGCAGCAGCAGGTAGACCAGATCTGGGTGGGCCTTCTTCGATGGGGTGAGGAAGTCCGCGATGTCCTGCAGGGTGCTGACCAGACCGGCGAGCTGGACGATGTTCTCCAGGTCAGCGCTGAGCAGATCGTCACCCAGCAGCGCGGTGAAGCTGGCGTGGATGTTGTACCACTCCATCATCTCGTAGCCGGCGTCCTCGATGGTCTTGGCCGAGATGTCGGCCTCCTCCGAGTGGACCACCGAGACCACCGCGCCGAGGTCCTTGAGGCCCTGGATCTGGCTCGCAAGCGTCGCGGGATCAGTGGCGTCGGTGACGCCGCTGTAGAGCAGCGGGTCGTCGGCCTGCGGCTTCTGGTGCAGGCCGACCGGCATCATGTGCGTGGCCTCGAACCCGACGGTGACCAGCACACGGTGGCCGCCCGGGCAGGCGAGGCGGTTGGCGATCGGCAGGCCCTGGTGCATCACCAGCTGGTCGCCGGCGGCGGCGTCGTAGAGCAAGGTGTCCTGCATCGGGTAGTCGCGCATATGTGCCGGGTGGTCGGTCAGCGAGAGGAAGTCGAGCTTGTTGGCGCAGGCCGCTGCGCGCAGCTGGGCCAGGCACTCGGCGTTCGGCTTGCCGTCGATGAACCCCTGGCCGTCACAGGCGTCGTGGGAGTAGATCGAGTGCATGTGGATCAGCCCGCGCGCCGCGATCAACGGCGGGGGCGGGGGCGTGGTGTCGACCCCGATCTCGGCCGGGAGCTGGTCCGGGACCAGCCCTAGCTCGAGGCGCGCGATGGTGTCGGGTGGCGCCCGGCCGTCGGGCGCCGGCGCGCTGTCGACCACGGGCGCCGGTCCGCCGTCCGCTCCCGGGATTGAAGCGCTGGCGCAGGCGGTGACAAGAAAGGTCAACGCAACGGAAAGTCCGCGGTTCATCGGCCCCTTGCTCCCTCGAGTGTCAAGCCCGGCACAGATCGCAGGCAAGCGCAGCGCGGCGTCGGTGTCAAGCCCAGGGGTAGCGTCAACCCCCAGGCATCACTGTGCGGCAAGTCCCAGGGCCGGGCCCCACCCACGGCCAGAATATCCGTTCCGGTCACGTGATGTCCGCCAGTTACGCGAGGTGTCGGCTGGCATCACCGTTGCTTACGTTAGTGATTGATGGATCACTCGCTGAGCATACCTTCGCTGGCCGCCCGCCGGGTCCGCCTGCCGAGGCCCCACCGCTGGAAGACCCCGCCGCGCCGACTCCGGTCGCCGCAGAGCTCGCAGCCGTCCAAGCGCCATCCGACGATCGCCAAGGCGATCGCGATGACGGCCCAGTTCTACCTCGCCTTGCTGCCCGCGAGGCCGGGCCGCAGGCCGGCACCGCCGCCCCTGCCGGCCGACCTCGGCAACACGATCGAGACCGAGGCGCCCACCCTGCACTGGGGAATCCGTCGCGCAGACCTCGACGAGCTGCTCGAGGCGGTCGGTGCCGCGCCGGAGAGCTGCGCGATGAGCGACGCCCCGGTTGCCGATCGGATCGCCGCCGTGGCTGACGAGGCGATCGATGATCGAGACGTTGGCGATGAGCGAGACGTTGGGATCGATGATGGTGACTGGCAACGGGCCGTGCGCCCCCGGGCGGGTCTGACGCTCGCGCTGTGCACGCTGCTCCTCGCCACGCTCGCCGGGCTCGCCGCGGCGGGCGCGACGGTGCTTGTCGGCGGCGGCGGTGAAGAGCCAGGCGGTTCGCTGGTGGTCGCGCCGGCGCGACCGGCCCCGGCAGGAGATCTCGGGCTCCCGCGTGCGCCTGCGATCTCGATTCGCTCGGCGCTTCACCCCTCGTTCGTCGAGGGCCTCGAGCAGGACCCGCCCGCAGGCGTCGCTCCCGACCGGGTCAAGCCTCGTCGCCAGGCGGCCAAGCGGCGCCGGGTCCGCCGGCGCGCGCGTGTCGACGTCGACGGTATCCTCGCCAGCGCGGTCACGGGCGATCTGTCCGGGACCCACGCGATCCTCTCCGCCGGCAGCCGGCGCTAGCCTCGTCCCGCTCGACCCGCAGCGCTAGAACAGCGTCTGGCGGCCGCTGGCGGCCTCGGCGTGCTTGAGATATTGGATCAGCGTCCGGGTCACGGCGCGCAGCACGTCGGGGACATCCTCGGTGATCCGGCGGAAGACCTCCCGGTCCATGAACAGCGCCAGGCCGTCGCCGACGGCCACGGCGTCGGCCATCCGCCGGTCGTCGTCGAGGAGCGCCACCTCGCCGAAGAAATCGCTCGCCGCGAGCTCGACCAGGGTCCGCTCGCGCCTG
>JAUVBO010000050.1 GCA_030591195.1 Pseudomonadota bacterium | reverse complement strand
TCGTCATCGAGGCCGAGGCGCCAGGCGAGCAGGCCGCCGAGGAGCCCGAGGCCGCCGAGGAGCCCGAGACCGCCGAGGAGCCCGAGACCGACGAGGAGCCCGCGACCGACGACCAGGCGAGCAGCAAGAAGAAGAAGCGACGGCGGCGGCGCAAGAAGCGCTGAGACGCCAGGAGATGTCGCGCTCCCCCCGCCGCGTTGCGCCAGGAGATGCCGTGGCCGTCGTCGCGCCTGCTGGCCCGGCGCCCGCCGGTCGGCTCTCGCGCGGCCTCGCGCGACTGAGCGAGCGCTACCAGGTCCTCACCTGCTACGACCCAACGCGCCCGCCCGATCGGCTGCCCTACCTCGCGGCGAGTGACCTGGCGCGAGCGGAGGAGCTCAACCGCTGGCTCGCCGACGAGCGTGTTTCGGCGATCTTCTGTGCCCGCGGTGGATACGGCTGCAGCCGAATCCTGCCGCTGCTCGACGCCCCACGGCTCGCCTCGCGTCGGCTGCCCCTGATCGGTTTTTCGGACATCACCGTGCTGCACGCCTGGGCCAACAACCTCGGCGTGCCGACAATCCACGGCCCGGTGGTGACTCAGCTCGCTGACTTGCCAGCCGAGGACCACGACGCCCTGTTCTCCCTGCTCGAGCGGGGCCACCTCGATCCCCTCGAGGGGCTGCAGCGGATCGCCGGCGGCGCAGCGACCGGCCCGCTGGTGGGCGGAAACCTGAGCTTGCTCAGCCACCTCTGCGGCACCGAGCACCTGCCCCCCCTCGACGGCGCGGTGCTGTTGCTCGAGGACGTCGGCGAGGCGCCCTACCGCATCGACCGCAAGCTGACCCACCTCGCGCAGGCCGGCGTCTTCGACCGCGTCGCCGGCGTGCTGCTCGGCGACTTCGTCGACTGCGACGACGCCCGCACCAGCGCTCTGGCAGTGATCGCCGACCGCCTCGGCGCGTCACCGGTGCCAGTAGCCGCCGGCGCGCCGGTGGGCCATGGTCGGCGAAACCGCGCGCTGCCGCTCGGGGTGAGGATCAGGCTCGACGCCGACGCGGGTCGCCTCGAGCTCAGCGACCACACTCCAGCTGGAGCTTGACCAGCTGGACCCGGCCCTTCTCCACCTTGACCTGGCGGATGACCGGAGCGCAGCCGTCCTGGGCCGCGGTCACCACCGACCGCCCCGCCGGCAGGTCGTTGATCACCCGGAAGGCACCGCTGCCGGGCCGCACCGTGCCGTCGATCGCCAGCTCGGCGCCCTCGGGCTCGATGTTGACGATCAACGCCCCGGTGGGCTTGCCGCTGCTGAGAACGCGGTAGGTCAGCAGGCCGAGCAGCAGCAGGACCATCACCAGCGAGCCGATCAGCGCGTACCAGCCAAGGCGGCTCGGACCCCAGGCCGGCGCCTCACCTAGCGCCGGCATCCCAGCGCCGTGATCGACCTGGAGCGTATTCTCCACCGGGAAGAAGTTGTCGGAGGTCTGCGGCAGCCGACGAGACGCGGAAGGCTGCGGGGCCTTCAGCCGCGGCTCGGCGCGCTCGGGGGCGCCGGGGGGGGACGTGGGCAACCGCGCCGGACGGTCAAACGGCCCCGGCGTTGGTGGGGGCTTGCCCGGCACCGGCGCCGACGGTCGATCGTCCTGGTGGATCTCGCCAAAGGAGCGACCGTCGATCAGGGTCTCCCCGCCGAAGCTCTCCTCGTCCGGCCCGCCCGCATTCGCCGCAGCGTCGGCTCCACCCGGCCCCCGGAACAGCGGCTGGGTGATCTCCGGAGCCGAGGGCGGGCCGCCCATCCGCCGGGCGATGCTGCTGAACTCGTCCCACCACGAGTCGTCTCTCGCGGGATCGAGGTTGGGGTAGCTGTCGCGCAGGGCAGGCGACGACGAGTCCACGGCCAGCTCGCCGAACTCGATCTGCCTGGTCTGCCCGTCCGGGGTGAGGAGCTCGATGGCGATCACCCGCAGCTCCTCGAGCAGCTCGCGGCCGGTCTGGAACCGGCGGCCGGGGTCCTTCTTCAAGCAGCGCTCGACCAGCCGCCGCATCCGCCGAGAAGGTGCCTCGGTCAGCGGCGCCGGCTCCTGCTCGATGTGGGCCATCGCCACGTCCATCGCCGAGCCGATGTACAACGGACGGCCGGCGAGCATCTCGTAGGCGATGCAGCCGATGGAGTAGAGGTCGGCGCGGCGGTCGATCTTGTCGCCACGGATCTGCTCCGGCGCCATGTACCCCGGGGTCCCGTAGGTGATCCCCTCGACCGTCACGCCCGGCGCCTCGAGGACCTTCGCCAGCCCGAAATCGAGGATCCGCACCACCTCCTTGGTGATGCCCAGCTGCACGTCCTCCTGGGGCACGAGGAAGATGTTCTCTGGCTTCAGATCCCGATGCACCACCCCCGCCTCGTGAGCGGCGTGCAGGCCGTGAGCGGTGGCGGCGAGGATCGGGATCGCCCGCGAGAGCGAGAGCATCTTGCCGCTCTCTCGCTTGAGCACCGCGGCCAGCGTCTCGCCCTCGAGCAGCTCCATCACGTAGTAGGCCTGATCGTCCTCGGTCTGACCAACGTCAGTGACGCTGACGATGTGCGGATGATCGATCTTGGAGGCCGTCACCGCCTCGGCCTGGAAGCGGGCGATGGCACGCCAGTTGCGCTGGGCCTGGGCGTTGAGCACCTTGAGGGCGAACCGCTTGCTCAGCGCGACATGCTCGACCTCGTACACCGTGCCGTAGGCCCCGGCCCCGATCCGCCGGATCACGCGGTATCGCTGGGAGACGAGCTGATCTGGCTCCAGCCCGTCCCGGGTCAGCACGCGGCGTTGTCTCGGGCTGTCGGTTGCCTGGTTCATTGGGCTCGCTGAAACGAGCCATGTTAGCACAAACGGCTGGACCCAGATCAAAGCGCCGGGAGAAGAAAGCGCCGGGAATTCCAGCGAGAGACCGTGTCCCGCAGCGGTGGCGCCCCGCTATAGGGTGATGCACTGGGCGCCGAGGCAGATCGCCCCGTCGCCGGTGCAGTCGCTGTTGAGGGTACACGCCGGCTTGGCCTCGGCGGCGGTCATGCAGAACCCGCCCGGCCCACAAACTGGGCCATCGTCGCAGACGGCGCAGTCCTCGGCGGCGTCGCAGACCGTCCGGCAGATGCCGTTGGTGCAGACCTCACCACCCTCGCAGTCCTTGGTCAGCTGGCACTCGAGCTCGGCCCGGTGATCCGGCCGGCAGACCTTCACCTCGTCGCCGTCGTCGATGGCGATCGCTCCGCTGCAGAGATCGCCCTGCTTGGCGCACGCGCCGGTATCGGTGCAGGCGGCAAGGCAGGCGTTGTTGACGCAGAGCCGGGCCCCGGCACAGTCGGCCGCGGCGGTGCAAAAGAGCGCGTCGTCGGCGACGCAGACGCCCGACTTGCAGACCTGACCGCTGGCGCAGCTGTCGGCTCCCTCAGCGCAGCTGGCGGTGCACTGGCCGTCGAGGCAAACCCGGCCCTCGCCGCAATGGCGGTCGAGCTGGCAGGTCTTGGCCTCGCCGCAGTCGTCCGCCGAGCACTGGGTACAGGTGCCATCGACGCAGAATCCCCCGTCGCAGGCAGTGGCCGCCGCGCACGTCTCGACCGGCGGCGGATCCGGAGGCGTGGAGCCCACGGGGGGCACGCAGGTGCCGCGGTCGTCGCAGGTGTATCCCTCGCCATGGCTGGCGCAGGCGGCTTCCTTGTCCGCCGTGCACAGGCCCGTGTCCTGACACTCGCCATCGACACAGGCCGCGCCGTCGCCGCAGGTCTCGTGGGACTCGCACGCGCCGGGCTTGCCGGGCACGCAGCCACCCTTGATGCAGATGTATCCCGCGCGACAATCAGAGCTGATCGAGCAGCTTGGATCGGGGTTCTGACACGGCGTCTCCCCACAGGCGGTGGTCCCGGTCGCGGACGAGACCCCGCCACAGGGCATGCCGTCACAGAGGCGATCGTCGGGCACCCCGCGGCAGCCGAAGGGCGTGCATTCATAGCAGCCGCCATCATCGCAGTACCACCAGCCTTCGTCCTCCGACCCGGCCACCATGTGGCAGCCCGACGCGAGGAGAATCGCGACCAGCCCGAAACCAACAATCCCTGAATTCATCTTCGACAAGGCCATAATCAGACTCCGGTTCGTCAATCCCACGACCCGGGAAACAGCAAGAGGCGTGCCGCCAAGTGAGCCAGGGTAGATCCGCGACGCCCCTGTGAAATCGGGCGCATCGCGGCTTGGCGCTCGGTCGGCGGACGGGCTGTGAACGAGCTGCGACGGCAGGGCTGTTAACCGGTGTTCACAGCTGGCAGCCAGAGGGGTTGTTAGGACCCGGTTGTGTTCGGCTGTCGCGGATCCACGCTCACCGCCCGCACGGTCTCGCGGAGGTTGTGCCGGGGCCGAAAGCCCAGCACCTCTCTTGCGCGCGAGCCGTCCACCATCCCCACGAAGCGGAGGTGCGACAGCTCGGGCACCGGGAAAGAGGACAGGTGGAGCTTCCACAGCAGCTTCATCGCTGGCTTGAACAGGCTGTAGGGCACGGGAAGCAGCGGCTTGCCGGTCTCCTGGAGCACGACCGACAGCGGAACCTCGGTGGGCCCGGTGATGTTGAACAGGCCGTGGACCCCGGGCTTGAGGGCGAGGATCAGCGCCTCGGCCACGTCCCGCTCGTGGACCACCTGCACCATGGGATCGTAGCCCACCAGCACCGGGATTCGTTCGAGCCGCAAGTAGTTCGATGGCGCGTTGCGGACGCCACCGAGAATGTGAACCGGCCGCAAGATCACCGTCTCGATCTCGCTCGCCCGGCTGCGCCAGAAGAACGAGGTGGCCTGCATGTCGACCTCGATCAGGTCCCGCATCTCGGGGAAGGCCATCCCGCCCATCAGCGGCGCGTCTTCCGAGAGAAACTGGTGGTTGTCGGAACGGGGCCCGTACACGTCGGCGCTCGACATCACCACCACCTTCGGCACTTCGTGCTCGAAGGCCGCCTCCAGCAAGCGAGCGGTGCCGATGACGTTCCAGCTGTGGTGCTCGGTGTTGCGCGGGTTGTGCATCAATCCGAGGTGGACCAGCGCCGAGACCTTTCCCTGGCGGAAGACCTCCCTCGCCCGCCTGGACCGCAGATCAATCTTGAGGTGTTGAATATCCTTTGGAAGATCGGGGATATCCCTGCGGTCGAGCCCCACCAGCTCGCACCGTCCGGTGCGATGCAGCCGCTTGAGCACCAACCGGCCCAAGCGGCCGGCGATACCGGTGACGACGATCTTGCCGCTCGGCTCGAAGCTGCCGTTGTTGTCCGCGCCCATGTCCCTCTCGGCGCCTCCTAGAAGACCCTGAAAGCCCAACAGCCCGGCGAAGCCCGGGCCCCTCAGGCGAAGATACCCTGCCGTTCCCGCAAACCGACCTGGATCAGCGAATCGATGCTCAGCCTGACCTGCTTGACCAACTGCTCGAGCTCCTGCCCGCGACCGCGAGCGTCGTCGAAGCGAACAGGCTCGCCGAAGTAGATGTGGAAGCGGCTCGGCAGCGGCAGCGGCGGCATGATCGGCAGGCCGGGCAAGCCAAACAGCTTGCCAAGCTGGGGAACCGACAGCGCTGGCAACGACTCCTCGGCGCCAACCACGGCCACAGGAATGATCGGGCAGCGGGCGTCGAGCGCCAGCCGCATGAAACCGTGACCGAAAGGCTGCAGCTGGTAGCGCCGGGTGAAGGGCTTGGAGATGCCGTGTACCCCCTCGGGAAAGACCAGCAGCAGCTCCTCGTCCTCGAGCAACCTTCGGCAGTTCTCGGGGGTGCCGACCACCTGTCCACAGCGGGCGAAAAACCAGCTGATCACTGGCACCCGCGGGACGAACTGTTCGATCATCGTCCGGGTCGCCCGGGGCGGGCTGCCCTCGAACAGCACCGCGGCGCTGATGCACAGCGCGTCAAAGGGGAGCTGGCCCGAGTGGTTGCTGACCAGCATCGCCCGGCCTTGCGGGATGTTCTCGATCCCCGAGACCCTGCAGCGGAAGTAGTGTTTGTAGAAGAAACGGGCGATGACGACGCCGATCTTCAGCTCGTCGCGGTTGAACCCGAAGGGATCGTAGCCGTACTCGTTCTGCCGCGTGGGCAGCATCCGGATCCGATCGAGGTCCTCGTCGGACAGTCGGGACTCGGCCCATCGAACCCACAGTCCCTTTTTGTGGCTGCCGTGTCCCATCGCTCGATCCACATGCTAGGCCGCTCACCGGCAATTTCGTGACGTTATTCGAACCGGCGCCCGCAGACAAGGGACTGGCGGATCGCCGCGTTTCTATTGATATGGCGTGGGACGTGATTATCATGAGTCCGCCCGCGACCCGCCTGGGGCCGCACGCAATCCGCGTGCGGGCCCCAGGCCGGCGCAGGCATAGGGACCGCCATGTTCTAGTATGTGATGCTGATGATCGTCGGCTCGATGAAAGTTCGTGTGATGTAGAAGATGCAGCCGATGGTCAACAAGATCGGCGAGCTCGAGCCGGCGATGAAGAACAAGAGCGACGCCGAGCTGCAGGCGATGACCGCCGAGTTCCGGCAGCGGCTCGACAACGGCGAGCCGCTCGGCGACCTGCTGATCGAGGTCTTCGCCCTGGTCCGCGAGGTCGGCTGGCGCACGCTGAAGATGCGCCACTACGACGTGCAGATGATCGGCGGGATGTGCCTGCACAACGGCAAGATCGCCGAGATGAAGACCGGCGAGGGCAAGACCCTGGTCGCCACCCTGCCGATCGTCCTCAACGCCCTCGAGGGCAAGGGCGTCCACCTGATCACGGTCAACGACTACCTCGCGACCCGTGACGCCGAGTGGATGGGTAAGATCTACAAGTTCCTCGGGCTGAGCGTCGGCACCATCTGGCACGACATGCCCGACCGGGTCCGCCAGGAGGCCTACCGCGCCGACATCACCTACGGGCAGAACAACGAGTTCGGCTTCGACTACCTGCGCGACAACATGAAGGACTCGATCGAGCTCTATGCCCAACGCGCGCTGAACTACGCGATCGTCGACGAGGTCGACTCGATCCTGATCGACGAGGCTCGGACGCCGCTGATCATCAGCGGCCCGGCCGAGCAGAGCGCCGGGCTCTATCACCGCTGCAACGAGGTGGTGCTCAAGCTGAACAAGGACATCCACTACTCCGTCGATGAAAAGGCCCACTCGTCGATGTTGACCGATACCGGCGTGGAGAAGGTCGAGAAGCTGCTCTCGCTGCCCAACCTTTATGACCCGGCCAACATCCAGTGGCTGCACCACATCACCCAGGCGCTGCAGGCCCACACCCTCTACAAGCGCAACCACGAGTACCTGCTCGACGAGGGCAAGGTGCTGATCATCGACGAGCACACCGGCCGCAAGATGCCGGGTCGGCGCTGGTCCGACGGCCTGCACCAGGCGATCGAAGCCAAGGAGAACGTCACGATCGAGGAGGAGAACCAGACCCTCGCGACGATCACCTTCCAGAACCTGTTCCGGATGTACAAGAAGCTCTCTGGGATGACCGGAACCGCCGAGACCGAGGCCGAGGAGTTCTTCAAGATCTACAAGCTCGAGGTGATGGTCATCCCGACCAACCGGCCGCTGCTGCGTACAGACTACGACGACGTGATCTACAAGTCCGAACGCGGCAAGTTCAAGTGCGTGATGGAGGAGATCGAAGACTGCCAGAAACGCGGTCAGCCGGTGCTGGTCGGCACTGCATCGGTCGACAAGTCCGAGGTGCTGGCGAAGATGCTGCGCAAGCGCGGCATCAAGCACAACGTGCTCAACGCCAAGCAGCACGAGCGTGAGGCGCACGTCGTCGCCCAGGCTGGCCGCAAGGGGGTGGTGACACTCTCGACCAACATGGCCGGCCGCGGCACCGACATCGTCCTCGGCGGCAACGCCGAGAAGCTCGCCGAGGAGGTGGCCAACCCCGAGACCGACCCGGACAAGTACCAGGCAGCGCTCGAGAAGTTCCTGCCGCAGTGCGCCGCCGAGCGCGACGAGGTGATCGCCGCCGGCGGCGTGCACATCCTCGGCACCGAACGCCACGAGGCGCGGCGGATCGACAACCAGCTGCGCGGCCGCTCGGGACGTCAGGGCGACCCGGGCAGCGCGCGCTTCTACCTCTCGCTCGAGGACGACCTGCTGCGGGTCTTCGGCGCCGACAAGATCCAGGGGCTGATGGAGAAGCTCGGCATGCGGGAGGACGAGCCGATCGAGCACCGCTGGGTCAACAAGGCCATCTCCAACGCCCAGCAGCGAGTCGAGGGCCACAACTTCGACATCCGCAAGCACCTGATCGAGTACGACGACGTGATGAACCAGCAGCGCAAGACGATCTACGCGCTGCGCAAGCAGGTCCTCGAGGGCCGCTACGTCCCTGAGCTGACCCCCGCCGACGTGAAGGCTGGCAAGAAGTCCGAGGTCGCGACCGAGTCGGGCAAGTGGACCATCGACAAGCTCGCTCAGGAGCTGCGCCCGCGGGTCTCGGACATCGTCCGCGCCTTCTTCGGCGCGCCGGGCGGCGAGGACGACCAGCCGGACCAGCCGGACGCCAGCCCCCACCGCCGCAAGCCCGACGGCGAGATCGACCACGAGGAGCTGACCCGCGAGCTCTATCGCTACTTCGGCGCGATGGTCTCGTTCGACAGGGCCGACCGCAAGAGCGAGACGGCCTGCATCAACAAGGCGTCACAGGAGGTGGCCGCCGCGCTGATCCAGCAGCGCGAGCGGATCCTCGACCTGATGGACCTCGTCGCCGCCGACAGCATCGACGAGACCTGCCCGGAGAAGGGCCACGCCGACGAGTGGAAGATCGACGGCCTCGAGGACCGGCTCGAGCAAGCCTTCGCGACCAAGATCACCCTCGGCGAGGTGGCGCTCGATCGCCAGCACATCGCCGAGAAGATCTGGGATCAGGCCGAGAAGCTGATGGAGGCGCGCGAGGAGGAGCTGACCCTGTTCTACTTCCTCTACTTCGCCCGCCACTTCTACCTCGACGAGATCGACAGCCAGTGGATCGACCACCTGCGGGCGATGGACAACCTGCGCCAGGGCATCGGCCTCGAGGGCTACGGCCAGAAGGACCTGAAGCAGCTCTACAAGAAGCGCGGCTTCGACATGTTCTCGGAGATGATGGTCCGGATCCAGTCCAACGTCGTCCACAAGCTGTTCCGGATCCAGATCGAGCGCGAGGACGAAGGCCTGCCGAGCTAC
>JAUVBO010000541.1 GCA_030591195.1 Pseudomonadota bacterium | reverse complement strand
CGCCGACGACGTGACTCAGGAAGTCTTCCTCAACGCCTACCGCGCCCTGGACAGGTTTGCCGGGCGCAGCCAGTTCTTCACCTGGGTCTACCGGATGGCGGTCAACCGGTCGCTCAACGCCCGGCGCGACCGGGCCCGGCGGGCGAAGAAGACGATCCTCGACGACCCGCGGCTCGACAAGGCGGTGGCCGTGGACGCTGCGGGCGATCCGGTCAAGGCCGCCGAGCTGCGGCGAACCTACACGCGGTTGCTCGAGGCGCTCGATCGGCTGCCGGCAGCGATGCGCGCCACGGTGGTGCTGGTCGCGCTCCAGGATCTGAGCCACGCCGAGGCGGCGTTCGTCCAGGGCTGCAGCCCAGGGACGATCGCCTGGCGCATGCACACCGCCCGCCAGCAGCTGCGCAAGTCGCTCGAGCGGCCGCGGCGGATCACGCCCCCCCCGCTGCCAGCCAAAGGGATCTCGACCGAGCTGAGCCTGCTGATCCGCGCCTGCGGCCTGCCTGTATTGGCTTGAAGGGCTGCCGCCCCTCCCCCGTGCCGCGAGCGGCACGGGGCCGTCATCCCATCCGCGCTTCGCGCCTCGATGAGCACCATGCGGCAGTCGAGCCGAGGAGCCTCGGACAGCACGGGAGCGCTTGGATGCTCCGGTTCAGCGAACGACCGAGGCTAGCAGCCGAGCTGTCGGGTAACGGTCAGCTCCCCCGCGACGTCGATGATCTCCGACGACATCGTGAGCCAGTCGAGTAGCTGGCCGATGTCGGCGACCAGCCGCTCGTCGAGCTCCTTCGGATCGAGCACCGCCAGCGCGTCGAAGACCAGCTCCTGTGCCCGGTCGAGCGGCAGTTCGAGCTCCAGCTCGTCGGCGATGCGCAGCATTCCGAGGGCGTCGCCGATCCGCGCGGCGTTTGGCTCCTCGACCAGCGCGGCGATCAGTCGCTCGAGCTGCTGACCGAGCAGCGCCTCGCTCGGCGCTGTGTCGATCTCGTAGCCGCGGGCCTTGGCCTCGCGCACGAGGTGCTTGGCCTGCTCGTAGTGCTTGCGGTCGAGGCTGCCGTCCTGGGCGCGGATCGTGTCGAGCAGCTGCCGGGTCAGCGTGTATGCCGCCGCGAGGCGGAACTCCTCGGGCATCTTCAGGCCGGTCTCGATCAGGGCGCCGACGGTGCGGCGGTGCATCTCGTAGAGCTGGGCGTAGACCTGGCCAAACGACTCGTGCAGGTGGCCGAACAGCGACTCGAGCACCTCCTCGCGCTCCTCGATCAGCAGGTCGTGCAGGCCGAAGTAGATCTCTCCGAAGTGCGAGTCGACGGTGCGCAGCAGCTCGGTGATCGTCGCCTTTTCGAAGATCTGCTCCACCTGTTGGGTGAAGCCACGGAAGGTTCGCTGGCCGGCGAAGGGCCGCACGGCGCAGTGGAAGTCGTGGCTGCCGAAGTAGATCAGGGCGTAGACCAGGTCCATGGTCTCGCCGGTGCGGGTCAGCTCCACCTCGAGCCGGCCGATGTTGACCGTCAGCGGGCCGCTGGTCAGCTCGCGACGGAAGAGCCGCCGCAGGCGGAAGCCGTAGCGCTCGTACTCAGACGGGTGGTGCGAGTGCAGGTCGGTGATCGCGTGTTGGGCCACCAGCCGCCGCGAGTCCACCACCGAGGTCAGCGCCCGCGTCCGGTAGACGTCGGCGCCGGTGCCCTGCGCCGGCAGGTTGGAGCGCGCTTCGCCGAGGATCTCGAGCAGTCGCGGCTCGACCATTCGCCCCGACAGCTCCTCGATCAGCTGCACCGACCGAGCCGCGTAGCGCAGCACTTGCACCGCCTCGAGGCCGGAGATGTCGTCGAAGAACCAGCCGCAGCTGGTCTGGGCCAGCAAGCTGTGACGCTGCATCTCGAGCAGCTGCATCACCCGCACCCCACGGCCCATCGCGCCGTCGCGGCCGTGGCGCTGGATGAAGTCGATCCGCGCCTCGTGGGAGCGGTGCAGCAGCAGCTCGACGTAGTCGTCGCGGGCGGCCCAGACGTCCCGGAGCAGCCCGTCGCCGATCTCGACGAACAGGTCTGCCGCCTCGTCGCGGAGGTAGCTCACCGCCGCTCGCAGGGGCACGCGCCAGGCCTGGTTCCAGCCGGCCGGCGAGCCGGCGTGGCAGCCGCAGTCGCGGCACCAGCGGCCGACGCCGTGGGCGCAGCTCCAGGCGGTGCCCTCGCCGTCGGGGCCTGGCTCGAGCTCGACCTCGTGGGTCGGCGGGTGGTGCTCGAGGTACTCGCCGTAGTTGGTCAGCCGCAGGCCGCGGCGGGGTAGCTCGGACTCGAGCGCGTAGGCCAGGGCCCGGTCTGCGTGGCGCAGGTGGTGGCCGAAGGTCTCGCCGTCCACCGCCACGTGTACCAGCTGGTCGCCTGCGCAGCTCTTGTCGACGGCGCCGGCGATCCGGTCGACGAACGAGCCGCTCGAGCGCAGGAGCTGCTCGAAGCTGATCGCGTGGGACACCGGGCCATCGTAGAAGAAGGCGTCGATGCTCCGCTTCGGGTCGCGCTGGGAGAAGATGCGATAGGGCATCCTCGGGTCGATCCGCGCCCCAGAGACGTCGACCCAGGCATCGCCGGCGGCGCCGAGCTTGCGGACCCGCCGGGCTTGGCCAGGCGCGAGGATCACGAAGCGCAGCCCCTCATCGATCAGCGTCTCGACGGTGGCGCTGTCGATCGCCGTCTCGGGCAGCCAGAGCGCCTCGGGCTCGCGGCCGAAGCGGTGGGTGAAGTCGCGTATGCCCCAGCGCACCTGGGTCCGCCGATCCCGATCGTTGCACAGCGGCAGGATCGCGTGGCTGTAGCCCTGGGCGATGGCGTTGCCGTGGCCCGAGCGTCGCTCGCGGCTGCAGCGGTCGGCCCGGAGCACCTGGCGATAGATGTCGGGCTCCTGCTGCTCCATCCACGACAGCAGCGTGGGGCCGAAGTTGAAGGAGAGGTGCTTGTAGTTGTTGATGATGTTGGTGACCAGCCCCTCGTCGTTGAAGATCCGCGCTCGCCCGTTCGGCCGGTAGCACTCGTCGGCGATCCGGGCGTTCCAGTTGTGGTACGGCGCCGCGCTCGGCTCGCGCTCGATCGCCTCGAGCCAGGGGTTCTCGCGGGGGGGCTGGTAGAAGTGACCATGGACGACGACGTGGACCGTCGACCCGGCTTCGTTCGGCATGCTCATCGCTCTCTCCCGGCGCGTGTGCCCGCGTTCAGTCGATCGAGGATCGGCTGGTGGCGTCACCTCAGGGCGACGGCGTGCAGAGCCCCTCGGGTGGGCCGGCGCCGGGGGTCCGATCGGCGGCGGTGCTGCTGTTGGTCGCCCAGGTGGTGGCGAACGGCTCGCTCGTCTCGTCGTGACCGGAGGCGCCGTTGCCGCCTTGGGCGGTCTCCTGGCCCTCGAGGAAGTTGCAGCGGTGCATCGACCCGTCAGCCTTGGACGGCGCCAGGCTGGCCTGGCTGGCGGCGGGGGTGTCGTCGACGAAGCAGGAGGTCGCCGCGTCGGCGTCCGGCCCGTCGACACAGTCGGCGGGGCCCTTGGCGATCGTCGTCTCGCTGGCGCCCTTCCAGGCGGCGTAGTCGAGGTCCTGGATCAGGTCGGCCTGACCGTCCCAGATGAAGAGCACGACCATCTCGCCGGCGTCGGTCAGGCCGGCCACCGCGCCGAGGCTCTTTTCCGTCGGCGAGACCATGTCCGGGGTGGCGTCGTCGGTCGATCGCAGCTCGTAGTCGGCTGCCTTGCCGTACGTCGTCTTGAACTGGAGGCCGTCGGCGGCCACCACCAGGTAGGCGCCGGCCGCGATCGTCGCGCCGTCGGGGAAGCGGGCGATGAAGTCGCTGCCGACACCCTTGATCACGCCGGTCGGCAGCTGGAAGTAGTCGGCCCGGTCGGCGAGATAGATCGTCTCGAGCGCCACCGGGGCGGCCGTCGGGTTGTAGATCTCGAGGAACTCGGCGGCCGTCGGGGCGATGGCCAGCTCGGTCAGTAACAGGTGACCGCCGGGCAGCTTGCACTGCTGGTTGCACGCGTCGGTTTCGACGGCGTTGCCATCGTCGCACTCCTCG
>JAUVBO010000803.1 GCA_030591195.1 Pseudomonadota bacterium | reverse complement strand
GGTCCGCAGCTGATCGTAGACCCGCTCGAGGTCGGGGGAGACGAGCAGGTCGGCGATCAGCAGCGAGACGAAGTTGCGGGCGAGCAGGGGCACGGTCCGCTCGCCGCCGGCTCGCACCGCCGCGCCGACGTTGGCGTGGTGGTGCAGCTCGGCGTAGATCCAGCAGCGAGGGTTGTACTCCCGCACCGAGAGCACCTGGGAGACCACCGCCGAGTCGCTCGTCTCGCTGGCCCGGTCGCCGAGCAGGATCACCCGCGTGGCTCGGTCGGCGTCGACCCGGGCGAGGTCGAGCTCGGCGATCGCCTTGCCCTGGCGATAGGGCACGGTGCGCAGCGGATCGTGGTACATGAAGTCGGGCCGGTCCGCGGTGGATCCCATCGTCGCCAGCCGCGGCGAGCGAAAGCTCTTGGCGTAGTAACGGACGAGCTCGGCCACCAGCACCTGGGACCGGGGGCCGACGTTGGCGATCACCGAGTGGTTGCGCACGCCGATGCGCCGCTTGCGGCCGAGCTGAACCAGCTCCTCGACCACCGAGGCGCCGATGCCGATGAAGAAGGCGATGACGAATAGCCCGCCGACGGTGAGCATCACCGAGAAGACGAAGACCAGCGTCGGCGCCGGGTCGGCCATCAGGTTGCCCGGATCCTGGATCTGGCGAAATGACCACCAGAACATCGACCAGAAGCTCTCGTTGGCGCGGTTGCCGTCCTGGTTGAAGTCGATGCCACTGGCCGAGAAATGGGCGAGGAAGATCGCCGAGCAGAAGGCGAGGATCAGCACCAGCGAGGCGACGAAGGTCAGCTGGTAGCGCCGCTCGCGCTTGATGATGATGAACCAGATCTCGCGCACCACGTTGCGCCAATAGCTGAGCAGCATCAGCATCCGCGAGAGCCGGACCAGCCGGAGGAAACGGGTGTCGACGAGGGTATCGAGGGGTAGGAAGCTGAGGGTCGCGAGCACGTCGAGGGCGAGCACGACGATCTCGGCACGGTTGAGCGAGCGGCTGCGTAGCTCGGCTCGCAGCAACATCAGCCGCAGGGCGAGCTCGAGTGCGAAGACGCCGAAGAAGACCAGCGAGTAGCGCTCGACCCAGTCAAAGGGCAGCACCGAGAGGATGATCAACGTCGAGAGCAGCAGCCGGACGGCGTCGGCGTCAAACAGGTCACGGATCCACTCTGTGGCGCCGTCCTGCCAGTTCCGGTCTTCGGGGCTCATGGGTCCGTTCATCATCGGGGAAGGCTGGCGTGGGTTCAAGGTGCCTAAGGTGCCGCCGTTCACTTGAGGCCCCATCCCCTCCAGGCTATGCTCGCGGGCCGATTTGGCGTCATTGACCGTGGAGGACCCGATGAGCGGTGCGAGCAAGCTAGTCGAATGTGTGCCGAACTTCTCCGAAGGACGCGATCGTGCGGTGATCGACAGCATCACCGCCGAGATCTGCGCGGTCGAGGGGGTGACGCTACTCGACGTCGATCCGGGCGAGGCGACCAATCGCACGGTCGTCACCATCGTTGGCTCGCCGGACGCCTCGGTCGAGGCTGCCTTCCGCGCCATCGCCCGGGCATCCGAGCTGATCGACATGCGCCAGCAGACCGGCGCTCATCCCCGGCACGGCGCCACCGACGTCTGTCCGTTCGTCCCGGTGTCCAACATCAGCGTCGAGGAGTGCGTCGCGCTCGCGCGGCGGCTCGGTCAGCGTGTCGCCGAGGAGCTTGGCATCCCGATTTACCTCTACGAGGACGCCGCGAGCCGTCCCGAGCGCCACAGCCTCGCCGACGTGCGCGCCGGCGAGTACGAGGCCCTGCCGGACAAGCTCGGCAAGCCCGAGTGGGAGCCAGACTTCGGGCCGAATGAATACAGCGACCAGGTGGCGCGGACCGGCGTGACGACCATCGGCGTGAGGCCGTTCCTCGTCGCTTACAACATCAACCTCAACACCGCCGACGCACGGATCGCCAAGCAGATCGGCCTGACGATGCGCGAGAAGGGCCGGGCCAAGCGTGAAGACGGCAAGAAGGTCAAGGACGCCGAGGGAAACCTGGTGCGGACGCCTGGCCTGCCCAACTGCCGCTGCACCGGCTGGTACATCGAGGAGTACGGCTGCGGTCAGGTGACGATGAACCTGACCAACTACGAGGTGACACCGATCCACGTCGCCTTCGACCGGGCCGAGGAGCTGGCGCGGCAATACGGCGCCCGGGTCACCGGCAGCGAGGTCGTGGGGCTGGTCCCGAAGGAGTCGCTGCTGATGGCCGGGCGGCACTACCTGACCAAGCAGGGCGAGACCATCGGGGTCTCCGAGCAGTCGCTGATCCAGACGGCGATCCGCAGCATGGGGCTGGCCGAGGTGGCGCCCTTCGACCCGGCGCAGAAGATCATCGAGTACCGGGTGGCCGCGCGGCGGCCGCTGGTCGAGAAGTCCGTCGCGGGCTTCGTCGATGAGCTCGGCAGCAGCTCGCCGGCGCCTGGTGGCGGCTCGGTGGCGGCGCTCAACGGGTCGATGGCCGCAGGGCTGGCGGCGATGGTGGCGGTGCTGACTCACAACAAGAAGGGCTACAAGGAACACAACGCCCTGATGGAGGAGGTCGGGGGCAAGGCCCACGCGCTCAAGGACGAGCTGTTGGCGGCCGTCGACAGCGACACCGCCGCGTTCAACGACGTGATGGCCGCCTTCCGCCTGCCGCGCAAGACCGAGGAGGAGCAGTGGGCGCGTGGCGCGGCGATCGTCGCCGCGAACAAGGTCGCCACCGAGGTTCCCCTCGGAGTGCTGCGCCGGATCCCCGAGTTGCTGCCGCTGATCGCGGCCCTGGTCGATCGGGGCAACCAGAACTCGCTGTCAGACGCCGGCGTCGCCGGTCTGGTCGCCCGCTCGGCGGCCGGAGGCGCCTACTACAACGTGATGATCAACCTCGCCGGCATCGACGACCCCGAGTGGTGCCAGGCGGTCCGGACCGAGGCCCAGGAGCTGGTCGAGGCGGTGGACGCCGGCGCCGCCGAGCTGCGCGAGGTGGTGGTGCGCAAGCTCGAGGCTGCCCTCGACGCGGGGGAGTGACGCTGCGGTTTTTCGCAGGTCAGAGACATCTCAGGCGTGGCGAGAAGCTCAAAGCGAGCTTCCGCGGCTGGAGCGGCGACTGGGAGGCTTAGCCCGCTGATGCTAG
>JAUVBO010000340.1 GCA_030591195.1 Pseudomonadota bacterium | reverse complement strand
CAAGGGCAGCTGCGTCGACGACTCGTGCTACCAGGCGCACCCCTGCCCGGCGGGCCAGCGCTGCGTGATGGGCGCCTGCCTGCCGGACACCTGCGTTGGTAAGACCTGCGACGTCGACGAGTTCTGCCACCAGGGACGCTGTATCAAGCACTGTGACGCGCTCGCCTGCGGGCCGAACGAGCAGTGCCAGCTGGTCGATGATGGCACCGGGCAGCGGACCACCAAGTGCGTCGCCGACCCCTGCGCTGGCGTCCAGTGCAGCTCGGGCAGCCAGGTCTGCGTCAACGGCACCTGCGTGGTCGACCCGTGCGAGTCGGTGGAGTGCGACAAGAGCCAGGTCTGCGTCGAGGGCGTCTGCGCTGCCGACCCGTGCGAGCTGACCGTGTGCCGCCCGGAGACTCATCGCTGCGAGGCAGGGCTCTGCGTCAGCCGGGCGACCAGCACCACCGAGACCTTGGCCACGGGCGCCGGCGGCTGCGCCTGTGCCGTGGAGGGCGACAGCGGCGACGAGCCGCTCCGGCCGCCGCTCCCGCTCTGGCTACTGCTCCCGCTCTGGCTGCTGGCGCGTCGCCGCCGGCGCTAGCTACAGCTTCTGGTCCGCTGCGCCGAGAGTGAACCCCTTTGGCCATCGGTTGGCTCCCACCCGCTGAAAACGACAACCAGCGAGGGACGAAGATGACCGTCGAAAGGGGACTCCGCCTGATGGCCGGGGTCGTGATCCTGCTCAGCCTGCTGCTAGCCTCCCTACACGATCCCAGATGGGTCTGGCTGACAGCGTTTGTCGGCGCCAACCTGCTCCAGTCTTCTTTGACGAACTGGTGCCCAGCCGTGTGGATGCTGCGCAAGGCCGGTCTGGCCTCCTGCGTCAAACAGGAGGCGCCTGATGGCGCCTGACCGGGCGGCGGCGTTCGGGGGCTGCGCCCCCCGGCGCTGTCGCGGTTTGCCACGGCTAACCGTTTGTTGTAGTTAGCTTTTTTACGCCCCACGACTCGACTGTCCCAGCACGCTTCACCCGGGCGCTGCCATTTCGCATGCCTAGCATCGCGAGGCGCGTGGCTCACACCTTGCAGTTCGCACCCTGCAACTCGCACCTTGCAAGGCGTCGTCCGCGATCGCGGGCGGCTTCCAGCCATCAAGCATGTTCTCCGACCCCAGGACGTGGAGGTCTATTCGTGAGACGATCACTGTCGACTATCATCTGCTTTGCGACGCTCGCAGCTCTGTCCCCCTCGCGTGCTGCGGCCCGCGCGATCACCGACGTGGAGCGGGTGGTCACCGGAGATCCGGGCGCCGCGGCGCTCGCCTTCGTCGGCGATCACCTGCGTCGCCTCGGAGTGGCTGAGAAGTCCCAGGCTGGCACCCTCGCCGTCGCGCGCACGGTGCGCCTCGGCGGCCAGGGGCAAGGTCTGGTGGTCCACGTCGGCCAGCGCGTCGCTGGCTTGCCGGTGCTCGGCGCGGACGTGGCGGTGCTGATCCTCGGCCACCGGATCATCGCGGCCACGGGCAAGCTCTTGCCGTTGCCGGCCCTGCCCGCGGCGGCGGCCGGCGCGACCCTCTCTGCCGAGCGGCTCAGCGATGCGCTGCAGGGATGGAAGGGGGCCACCGGGGTGGTGATCCGGCGGGCGACGCGGGCGTTGCTTCATCGCGCCAGCAGCTTGCGGCCGGTCTACGTCGTCGACGCGATGACCGCCTCGCCGTTCGAGATCTGGCGCGTGCTGGTCGACGCACGGGATGGCGCGCTGCTGTACGGACGCACCGCCCGCCGCCACGTCGACGGCAAGGCCTACCTGCCCAACCCCGTGGTCGGCCAGGTCGAGCGCCGCCCGCTGCTCGGGCTGACCTCCACCGAGCAGCTCACCGGCGAGCACGCTGACGTCAGCCGCTGCGCGGTGGTCGGTGGGATGCAGCTCGACTGCACGCGGCTGGCGGTGCCTGACGAGGATGGCAACTACCTCTACGAGCCGGACGACCCGAGCATGGACGACCCCTTCGCGGAGGTCCACGCCTACTACCACGTCGACGCCTTTCACCGCTGGCTCGGCGAGCAGTTCGATTTCTCCCGGGCGGGTGGTCACACGATCCGGGTGCTGGTCAACTTCCACTACCTGCTCAAGGGCGGTCAGCCATACGGCGTCGCCAACGCCTTCTTCGGTGACGTCGACGGCGACGGACGGGGCGAGATCGTCTTCGGCCAGGGCCAGCGCGACTTCGCCTACGACGCCGACGTGATCTACCACGAGCTGACCCACTCGGTCGTTGCCGAGACCTCGAACCTGACGTCGGGCTTCGACGAGCGCGGCTTCAACAGCGTGCCCGGGTCGCTCAACGAGGGCTTCGCCGATCTGCTCTCGTCGGCGTTCGCCGGCGATGGCACCGTCGGTGAGTACGCGGGTGGCCTCTACGGTGGCAGCAGCATTCGCGATCTGGTCGGACCGGCGCTGCGCTGCCCCGACGATCTGATCGGCGAGTCCCACCACGATGGCTTGATCTGGGGCCGCGCGCTGTGGACCGCGCGGCAGATGGCGAGTGACAAGCCGGCGGTGGACCGGGTGCTCTACGTCACGATGGCCTCGCTCGCCGAGCAGTCCTCGTTCAGCGACGCCGCGGCGCTGCTGCTCAAGGTGGCCCAGATCAGCGGTCCGCTGGTCTCGGCTCAGCTCGGCGCGGTGGTCAAGGACGCCGGTTTCGCCGACTGCGGGCGGATCGTGCCCCTCGACGACCAGCGCCTGCGCAGCGGCCTGGCCCTCGGGACGCGCGAGCTCTACGGCGCCCAGCAGGTGCCGGCGGCGCTGCAATACAAGATCAGCGTGCCGGACAACGCGGTGGAGATGCGGCTGCTGATCCAGCAGCTCGGCTCGGCCGCGCCGACGATGAGCGCGTACCTGCGTCGCGACCAGCCGGTGACCATCGACGGGCAGCTGCGCCCGATCGACGCCGAGCACAGCTTCCGTTCCGACGGGACCTTCTTCGCGCTCCGGGTTGGCAGCGACGACAGCACCGACAGCACCGACAGCAACGACGGGGCCGACAAGCTGGTACCGGGCGGGACCTACTACCTGTTGCCGGTCAACACGGGCGAGGCTACGGGGCAGTACCAGCTGCTGGTGGCCTACACCCTGGTCGACGTGCGCGACAGACCGGCGGACCAAGACTACCGGTGGCCCGACCCGGACGACACCGGGCCCTACAAGCGCCCGAGCGAGCTCCTCTCCGACCAGGAGCCGGCCGACGATATCGTCGATTCCACCGGTGGAGCGTCGGTCTCGGGCGCCGGCGGCTGCGCGTTGTCTGGCGCTCCCGGCGCCCGGGGGCTGCCCTGGGGGCTCCTGGGGCTGCTGGCCCTCGGCTGGCTCTGTCGCCGCCGCGGCTGATCCTCCACCTGCGGCACCCTGACGCGCCCTCCTTGCCGATCTCGGCAGCGCGTCGCACCCGTGCTCGATCGTGCTAGCATCGGCTGGCGCTCGATGGCCGAGCGAGGGTAGCCGTGATGGTTAGCAAGGGAAGCAGCCCGGGAAGTCGGGGAAGCGTGGAGAACCGGCGGTTCACCCGCGTGCGCGCCCGCCTGCGCGTCGTGTTCGACCACGACCCGCGCCTGAGGGCCTTCACGATCAACCTCTCCCGCGGGGGGCTCTGCATCTCCTCCGACTACGTCACCGCCCCGGGCACCGAGCTCGGCGGGGCGGTGGTGCTGCCGGACGGGGAGCGGGCGAACTTCGAGGCGATGGTGGCCTGGGCGCGCAAGGTACGCGCGCTCGACGACACGAACAAGATGGGCCTCGACTTCGTCATCCCTCCAGGGGAGAACTACTACGAGATGATCGAAGAGGCGTTCGACGCCCGGACCGCGACCCACAGCGTGTCGCGGGCGGTGCGGGAGCGTCGAGCCACGCAGTCCGTCACCTCCAGCTCGCCCAAGGTCGAAGGCAGGGGCGTCGAGCTTCCCCCCGACCCCACCGGCAAGTTCGAGATCGAGTCGGCCAACGCCGCGGCCGCGCGGCTGACCTCCGAGAGCACCGCGGTCGAGCCTGTCCCGGCCACGCTGGCCCCGGCCCAGCCGGCCCAGCTGGCCCCAGCCCAGCTTCCCCCGGTCAGGGCCGCGCCGGAGCTCCTCCGGGCGACCCCCGTTGTCGAGCTCGCTCCCGTGGTCTGGTCCGTGGACCCGACGGGACTCCAGGAGCGCATCAACGCGGTGGTCAAGAAGGACGATCTTGCGGCCAGGGGGACGAAGCTCGGCTGTGGCCTGGCTCCCTCGGTGGCTGCGGACTGGATCGAGCGAGCCAGCATCAGGGCGTTGATCGACGTGCTGCCTCCGGGTGTGACGACCGCCGGGGCGTCGCTGCAGCTGAGGGTCTCGCATCATCCGCCGCTCGAGGTGGACAGCCGGGCGACGACCACGGCGAAGGTGGTTCAGGTCAGCGAGGACGGCCGGGTGCTGACCTTCGAGGCCCGGGTCGAGGGAGGCGGTCGCGTCCTGGCCGAGGCGCGGATGGCCCGCGCGGTCGTCGATCGCTGAGCGGGCGGGAGACCACCTCGTGAGGTGAGGGTCGCCCCGGCGCGGGGCCTGCCGTCGGCTTCAGCGTCGCCGGCGCCGGCAGACCAGGGCGAGCAGTCCGAGCAGCAGCCAGCTGGCGTTGGCAGCCGGGGTCGGGCCAACCGAGCAACCGCCCCCATCCATGTCCGGCAAGGTCGGCGTCGTCGGCGCCGTGGTGGTGGGGGGCGCTGGCGCGGTAGCGGTGGCAGGCGGGGTGGTGGCGGCCGGGCTCGGCGAGCTCGTCGCAGCAGGCGCCGCGGTGGCCTTGACCTTGATCGCGACCTCGGGCACCTCGAACAGGTTGCCGTCGGGGTCCTTGACCACGGCCACGAGCTTGTGATCGCCTGGCTCGAGGGTCAGCTCGGTGGTCCACGGGGCCTTGATCCACTCGTGGACGTGGCGGCCGTCGACCTTGAGCGAGATGCTCTGGGGCTTGAACCTGTCCGCGTTGCCGATCTTGATCTCGACCTTCACCGGGCCGGTCAGCTCGTCGCCGCTGGCCGGCGCGGCGAACGTGGCCTCTGGCTCGAGCGCCGTCGTGTCCGTCGTGTCCGTCGTGTCCGTCGTGGTCGGCTCGGTCTCACTCGTGCCCTGGGTGGCGTCGGGGGTGACCTCGGTCTCGCCCGTGCCCTCGGGATCGTGAGGGTTG
>JAUVBO010000304.1 GCA_030591195.1 Pseudomonadota bacterium | reverse complement strand
CGACGGTCGTCTCGCCGTCGAGCTGGCGGTGATCGAGACGATCGAGATCGCCGGCCGGGTAGACGGCGACGACTACCGTGGCGAGCTCCCGGTCAGCGACCCGCTGCTCCGCGTCTCCTACGCCCCGAAGAGCGACGAGATGGGGCTGGCGCTCGACTTCCAGGCCGCCGAGTGGTTGCTGCCGGGCAACGCGATCCTGCGCGACGAGCTGAGCAAGTCGTTCGACAAGCCGCTGCGGCTGCTGCTCGGTGGGCTGAAGGTCAAGGCCCGGGCTACCAGCGACGGCAACATCGCCATCGACCAGATCGCCTTCGGCTCCCAGCTCCCCGAGCTGCTCTTCGGCAATGATCCGCTGGCCAAGCTCGACCTCAACCCCGAGGATGGCCGCCAGGTGAAGCTGGAGGTCGAGCCCTGGCAGGATCAACCCCGCTGCACCTTCGACCCGGGCCTCGACATCCGGGCCGAGCTTCGCCTCGACCGGCTCGATGGCTACCTCACCGACCCGGTGCCGAGCTGGGCAGCCAACGAGCGCTACCAGCTGCTGCTGGCAGCCGCGGGCAATGACAAGCCATCGGTGGTGCCGGTGATGCGCGGCGAGAGCGTCTCCTGTGCGCCGATGCCAGCCCCGCCGCCGGGTGCCGAGCCGATGCCGATGCCCGACAACCCGTGTGAGCCGGAGCAACAGAGCACCATCGCCGAGGTGATCAGCGGCACCCTGACCCTGCAGACCTTCGTCAACGAGCAGAAGATCGTCGTCGAGGCCGGCGAGTGCCTCCTGACCGCCCCCGACGCACCCGACAGCGACGGACCGCTGGCCGGCCTGGCCGCCGGTCCCTGCGTCAACTAGCCCCCTTCCCCTAAAGACCCATGCTCATGGCGCACCCGGCGCGGAGGGGACTCCGCGTTTGAAACAGCTGGTGGCCCAAGCAGTCACCCGTTGCAGAGCCCGACCTTGATTTCAAATCGGTTTTCTTCGGCACGGGGCGTGCAATCGCCGGTCGCGGGCGGGGGAAGATCGAATGAAGAACACACACCAGACTGACCGGTTCGACAGTGTTTTCAGTCACCTAGTGGCAGCGATCGCGATCGTCGCGTCGCTCGCAGGTGGATGCGGGCCTGACAGGCGCTCGCCATGGGCCAGCGGCGCAGCCAAGGGTGACGGCGAGCTCAGTGATCAGGATGGCTTGCAGCAGTACCAGCAAGACCTCTATCCCGCAGACCCGTTCGCCAAGGAGTTCACCCGCGAGCTGCGGGTGCCACTCGAGCAGATGCCCGACTACGACGCGGTGGCGGGCAAGGCGCGGTTCACGTTCTGCCCCCAGCCGGTCGAGCAGCGTCGGCTGAACCTGACCAACGCCGCCTGGCTGGCGATGATGTCAGCTCAGGAGTACGCCCACCTGGCCTCGATCACGCCCGCGCTGATGGACCTCGGCTTCGGCCGGGGTGGCGACATGTTCTGGCCGCTCTGCGGGCGCGACCTGCACGATCTGCGCGAGATCGAGGAGGCGATGAGCAAGGTCCAGACCGGCGAGACCACCGAGAGTCACCCGCGAGCTTACCCCGACGAGATCACCCAGTATTACCTGAACACCGCCTGGGGTGCCTGCGCCCGTGATTGGTTCGAGGACTTCCAGGCCGAGCACATCGACAAGCCAGGTCAGGATACGCCCCGACCCGAGGGGATCGCCGCCAAGTTCGAGGAGTACCTGATCCAGACCACCGACCCCGACAGCTACCTGCAGTTCTTCTCCAGCGGATCGTTCGAGGTGCAGCAGGACTCGACCGGCACCAACTCGATCACCTTCGCGCGGGGCAGCACCCAGGCGCTGTGGGCCCGTCATCAGACGCTGCCGATGGTCGTGATCTCGTTCCGGGGCACCGAGCCGGACCAGGTGAAGGACATCGTCGCCGACGCAAAGTTCTGGCGCCTCTCGCTCGAGAAGGACGACCGGGCGGCGACCTGGGGCGCCGGCTGGGGCAAGGTCCACCGCGGCTTCTACGACGCCCACGCGTCGGTGGTTGGCCAGAAGCTGCTCGAGAAGCTGACCGAGGTCGAGGGCACCGATGTCGGGATCTGGGTCACGGGCCACAGTCTCGGGGCCGCGCTCGCCACGCTCTTCACCTCGCGGATCCTCGCCCAGATGGAGCGCGGCAAGCGCTACCGGCTGATGGGGCTCTACACCTTCGGCTCACCGCGGGTGGGCAACCCCGACTTCGCGGAGAAGTTCGACAAGCTGGCCAAGCAGCACAACGTGGCGGTCCAGCAGTTCCGCAACGACCAGGACGTCGTCACCCGCATCCCGGTGAGGAAGTGGCCGCTGCTTCCCGCGTTCTACGAGCACGTCGGCCAGCTGGACTGGTTCGACGGCAACGGCACGCTGCACGTCGATCTGGATCCCGACGATGTTTCGCTGAGGCTCAAAGGGTGGGCGGCCCACCACTCGATGGATATGTACTACCAGCGCGTGCTGCTCGCGCGCAGCAACCCCGCGCTGGCGCAGCACGACCAGTGCGCGGCGCCCCAGCCCTGATCCCCTGCCTCGCTCCTCCCCTGGCGCCGCGGTCCCTGCCTGGCTAAGCTTTCCTCGATGCGCTCACTGCCCTCCTTGTTGCTGACCGGCGCCCTCGCCGGCGCCCTTGTCGGCTGCGACAGCGACAACGTCTGCGAGCAGGCGATCACGAAGATCAATGCCTGCCGCACCGCGACCGCGCCGGACGCAGGCCTCACGGAGCCGCTGATGAAGTTCGCCGGGGACTGCAACGACGCGGTGCTGATCGGCAGCGGCGAGGCGATCTCCTTCAAGAGCTGGTCCGACCGCTACGTCCCGTGCGCCATCGATCCAGCCACCTGCCTCTGTCCAGATCTTCCCTGGTTCGATCAGTTCGACCCCCCCGATTCGATCACCACGCCCACGCCCCGGTAAAGGTGCCGGGAGTGCAGCCGGGCCTCGCCTGGGGTACCCTTGGGGATCGCAGGAGGTTCGTCATGATCACCCGCCGGCTCGGCTTGCTCGTCTCTCTCTCGTTGATCGCGGCCCTGGTGGTCGGATGCGGCAGCCGCCGGATCACCGCCGTCGGCGTCGGGCCAGCCGGCGACAACACCGACGGCGGAGGGATCACGGTCGATGGCGCCGGCGACGCGCGGACCACCGACGCCACCCGGGTACGCGACGGCGATCCGACCACCGACGTCATCGGCTGCGGCAACGGCACCTGTGAGCCGGGCGAGTCGTGCGTCGGCTGCCCTGAGGACTGCGGCCTCTGCGCCGGCTGCCCCGATGGCGCCTGCCAGGATGACGAGACCTGCGACTCCTGCCCCGACGACTGCGGCTTCTGCGATGCCTGCGGCGACGGCCGCTGCAAGGGCGACGAGGACTGTTTCTCCTGCGCGGCCGACTGCGGCGCGTGCAAGACCTGCGGCGACGGCGCCTGCGACGCCGACAACGAGACCTGCGCCACCTGCCCGGGCGACTGCGGCCCGTGTCCGAGCTGCGGCGACGGCAACTGCGGCGAGAACGAGAGCTGCAACTCCTGCCCGCCCGACTGCGGCGAGTGCCCCACCTGTCCCGACGGCAGCTGTTCCGCGGCCGAGACCTGCAGCTCCTGCCCGGTGGACTGCGGGCTCTGCCCCTCCTGCCCCGACGGCACCTGCGGCAGCGACGAGGACTGCCTCTCCTGCCCCGATGACTGTGGGGTCTGCAAGACCTGCGGCGACGGCTTCTGTGAGGGTGAAGAGGACTGCCTCTCCTGCGCGCCGGACTGCGGTGCCTGCGAGAAGTGCGGCGACAACAAGTGCGACACGGACTTCGAGACCTGCTTCAGCTGTCCCGACGACTGTGGCAAGTGCGTCGGCTGCGGCGACGGCGCCTGCCAGGACGGCGAGACCTGCTCCTCCTGTGCGCCCGACTGCGGCGTCTGCTCGGTCTGTGGCAACAACAAGTGCGAGCCGCCCTACGAGACCTGCACCAACTGCCCCAAGGACTGCGGCCAGTGCGCGGCCAAGGGCTGCCTCGAGGTGCTGATGTGCTCCTTCGGCTGCATCCAGCCGCCGATCAGCATCACCTGCATCGCCAACTGCGCCGCCCAGGGCTGCGCCGACGTGCAATTCTTCGTCGACCAGGCCCTCGGCTGCGCGATCCAGAACATCTCCAAGTGCAGCGGTGGCGGCCCGGCGATGCTCCAGTGTTTCCAGCAGTACTGCGCCGCCGAGTTTGCCGCCTGCATCGCGGCCAAGTGCTAGCTGGGCTGGTCAAGCCGCCTGTGGCCCGCCGCCTGCAGGCCGCCGCCCGCTAGCCCGGCACGAGATCGCTCCACTCTTGCGGAATGACGGCGCGCGCGCCTGGCACGCCAGTTGCTTTTCCCGAGCAGCGGAGGTGGACGATGATCGCCCGGGCGACCGACAGTCTCTGATCCAACCCCGTATGGCTCAGCGGGGCATCCACGAGGGAGGCGAGCAGGCTTCGAGGTTCACCGCTTGCCAGCTGTCGCCGGCGCGTCGTTCGCCCCCGTGATTTTCTCCGGTGTTCCAGGTCCAGATCGCGCCCGGGAAGGGCAGTGGCTCGAGCTGGTAGTACCGCGCGGCCCACCGGTGAGATCCGATGATGTAGCTCAAGAACACACCGTCAATCGTCGCCAGGATCTCGTCCTGACTCGCCCGCTCGTTCAACGCGCCACAGAAATCCGTCCGGGACAGATCGATGGTCGCGCTCTCGCCCGACGGGATCCTGATCACCCTCGTCCCCTGCGTCACCGGCGCCGCCAGCAGGCCGTTGTTGATTATGAGGCTTGTCCCGCAAACCAGGTGAAAGCGACTGATGAGATACGTCCGGTCGTCCCGACAGTCGAAGACGTAACCTCGATCGAGGTGCCAGCCGTTTGCTCGGCCAATGAACCCGTTGGCGAACTTCGTCACCTTCGGAGAGACGTAGTCGTCCGTGTCGAAGATCATCACGTAGTCCGGCCTGTGCTGCTGTGCCGCGATGATGCCTCGAACGTACTTCGTGCTCTTGTCTCTCCGGATCGCGGCCATCCTGGTCACAGGGCTACAGAGCAGTGATGGTGGCGGGAAGTCGACCTCGAGATACTCTACGCGGCGGGCGATCTCGGGGTCGTCGAAGTCAGGAGCCCGATTGCAGACGACGATCACCCGGAAGTCACCGTCCGTCTGGCGACACAGCGACCGAAGCGTCGCGAGCAGCAGTCGCTCGACCCTCGCGTAGTCGTTGGCGTTGAGCGGGTGTCGTACGGCGCCGACGAAGACGATCATTGCTCGGGTCCCGGGGACGAAAGGGCCTCGTAGCAGCCAAGGCGCGCGTTGCTGAAGTGAGGCGCGAGCGATGCCTCGAAGACGGCCTCGTTCTTGAAATAGGCGTTGGG
>JAUVBO010000203.1 GCA_030591195.1 Pseudomonadota bacterium | reverse complement strand
GCAACTTGAGCAGCGTCAGCTGTCGAAACGCGTCGCTGAAGTCGAGCGAGAGGACGGCGAAGGCGACCACCCCGCCGCTCGCCAGGCCGAGGCCGACCAAGCGCCCGCGCAGCTCGACCCGCTCGAGCATCCACGCGGTGGCCGCGGCCATCAGCGGCAACAGCTCGATGAAGTAGCGCTGGTTGAAGCACATCCCGTCGTCGCGGGAAAAGCCGGCGAGGGAGAAGACACCGAGCACCGGGCCGACCACCAGCGACAGCCGGCGCAGCTCGCGCGCGGCCGCGCTCGTCATGACCGGGCGCCTTTCCGCCTCACCATCACCAGCAGTGGCGGGTCGGCGACGATCCCAGGCGGCGACCAGGCCGACGAGCCCGAGCAGCAGCCAGGGCGCCGACTGGAGCCAGGCCTTCTTCAGCGCACCGAGGTAGATGAAGGCCCCGGTGCGCGGGTCCTTCGGCATCCAGGTCCGCTCCTCGCCGCCGCTGTGCACCGGATGCTGCGAGAAGTCGACCACCTTGGCCCAGAAGACCCACAGGGGCTCGACCACCCCGCCCAACCCCGCAGCCGCCACGGGCGCGGACGTCGATGGCACACCGCGCGAGAGGCGACCGTCGAGGTTGAGGTAGCCGGGCTGCTTCTTGATCGGGTTGAGCCAGCCGAGCCGGACGTAGTTGAACGCCGAGCAGGCCGCGAGCGGCACGGCGACCCCGGCGCCGAAGAGGGCACTGTCGGCGACACGACGACGGCTCCAGATCAGCACTCCGAGGCCGACGCAGCCAGCAAAGAGGATGTTCTGGTAGCGCACACCGATCGCCACGCCAGCGAACAAGCCACCGAGCAGCGGCGCCAGCCACCAGCGCCCACCGCGATCGTCGACCTCGTCGGCGGTGCGGCTGGCGAGGACCAGCCCTCCGAAGCAGAGCGCCATCGCCAGCATCTGAGGCCACACACCCTGGGCGTACTCGATGCAGTAGCTGCCGAGGCCGAGCAGCGCCACCGCCAGCCAGGGGGTGTGGGCCTTGCACCCATGACGCTGCAGGTAGCCGAACAGCGCCCACAGCGCCCCGAGGACCGAAAGCACGTTGAGCAGCACCAGGCCCGGCCAGCCGAGCAGCGTAAAGGGCACGGCGATCGGGGCATAGAGCGGCGGTGTCGACATCGGGACCGGCGATCGATGCTCGCCCCGGGTCCGGCTGCCTGGGTCGAAGTACTCGAGCTCGGCGCTCGCCGGCAGACCCTCGGTGTAAGGCGCCGTCAGCCGCCCCTGCCGCAGTGCGATGGCCGAGAGCAGGTAGTTGTTCTCGTCGATCAGGAACACACCCCGATGGACGGCAGTCAGCAGCAGCACCGCGCCGAAAACGCCGAGCACCGCCAGCAACACGACGCGCGCCGACGGCCTGCTCATTGCCTCCCCGCCCCCGCGGGATCTTGGCCCGCCAACCGGTCATTGCGGCCGAGCTGACCCCCAGCCAACGAGTATTGACCGCCAAACCGGTCATTGCGGCCGAGCTGACCCCCAGCCAACGAGTATTGACCGCCAAACCGGTCATTGCGGCCGAGCTGACCCCCAGCCAACGAGCATTGACCATCAGCGGAGTGGACGGTCATTCGACCAGGCGGACGGCGCCGCCGCGGCGCGGGTCGCCGCCGCCGGTCAGGCCGCCATCGGGCCCCCGCCGCACCAGGTGCACGCCGCCGAAGAAGAGGTTCGGCTGGTCGAAGCGGACCACCTTGGTCGCGCCGAGGCTGTCTAGGCCTGCCCCCCGCGCCGCCGGATCCATCTGGTGGACCTCGACGTTGAGCACGCCGGCCTCGAAGTGGCAACGCGCCGCGCTGGTCGCCTCCTGGGGCGTGAGGCCCTCGTCGATCAGGTTGCTGATCACCTGGACCAGCGCGCTGCGGATCCGGTTCGCGCCGCCGGTACCGAGGGCGGTCAACGCACCGTCGGGGCCGACGATGATCGAGGGCGACATCATCGTCGCCAGGCGCTGGCCCGCCGGCGTCTGGTGGAACCCCTTGGGGTGCAGGTCCGCCTCACCCATGAGGTTGTTCATCATGATCCCGGTGTCGCCGATCAGGTAGCCGCCCCCCTCCCCATAGCTGAACGTCACCGCCGCCGCGTCCCCGGCCCCGTCGATCACGCTGATGTGGGTCGTGCTCGTCGGGCCGCCGAGCAGATCCTCGACCACCACCAGCTCGGTCTCCGCGTCGCGCTCGAGCAGCTCTCGCCCGCGGGCCACGACCCCTGGGTCGAGGCCGAGCCCGCTGCCGTCGGCCAGGCGCCCGTGTTGCTGGCGAGCCTCATCGGCGAGCCGCATCGCGTGCCCGAGCAGCCTCGTCCGCTCCACCGATCCAAGCGGCGGCAGGTCCGCGGCATCGCGATCGTCGAGCAGCGAGAGCATCAGGCCGATCATCGAGCCACCGAGGGCCGGCGGCGGGTTGGTGTAGACCTGCCGCCCGCGGTAGTCAAACGACAGCGGCTCGCGAAAGACGACCTCGAAGCTCTCGAGATCCTCGGCCGTGATCAGGCCGCCGGCCTCGGGCCCGAACTCGGCGAGCACCAGCGGCGCGAAAACCTCGTCGTGGAAACGCGGCCAGCCCCGCGACGCCAGGTCCTCGAGGGTGTCGGCCAGCCAGGGCACCTTGTAGACATCGTGCTCGCACCTGGTTCGGGTCGCGTCGGGCGCTCCGTCGACACCGAACTGACGTCGCCCGGCCTCGGTGTGCAGCAGGATCGGTGTCAGCAGGTGCACCGCCACCGCCTGCCAGGGGCCGATGACCACGCCCTCGCGCATCTGCCGGCAGGCTGGCGCGATCACCTCGGTCAGCGGCAGCGAGCCCCAGCGATCGAGGGCCGCGCAGAGCCCCGGCAACACGCCGGGTACCGCAGCCGCGCCCCGGCCGATGTGGAACACCTGGGTCGTCGGGCCGAAGTGCAGGTCGACCCCGAAGAAGTCCAGGGCGGCCAGCTCCGGCCGCTCCCCGCCGAGGCCAAGCCCTGGCGTGTTGGCGAAGAAGTCGCAGATCTCCACCCCACCGGTCTGGCCGTCGCGGTGGATCATCACCCCGGCGCCGGCGAGGCTGGTCAGCACCGGCTCGCCGGCCGAGGTGGCAAAGCAGGCAGCCACCGCCGCGTCGACGGCGTTGCCACCGCGCCGCAGGATCTCGGCGCCCGCCTCGGCGGTGGCCCGGGATCCGGCTGCTACGACGCCCTTCACGCGGATTCGCCGAGCCCGTTGAAGAAGTGGGCGACGGTCTTCATGCCCTTGTCGAGCATCCGCAGGTCGAACTTCTCGTTCGGCGCGTGCAGGTTGTCGTCGGGCAGCCCGAAGCCGAGCAGGATCGTGTCGCTCCCCAGGACCTTCTTGAACTCGGCGACGATCGGGATCGAGCCGCCCTCGAGGGTGAAGACCGGCTCCTTGCCGAACGCCTTCTTCACCGCCGCCGAGGCGACCTTCATCCCGCTGAAATCGGGGTCAATCCAGCTTGCAAACCCCTGGTTCTTCTCGCGCTTGACCGTGACCTGGACGTGATCCGGGGCCACCGCTTCGAGGTGCGCCTTGGCCGCCCGGCCGACCTTGTCCGGGTTCTGAAACGGCACCAGCCGCATCGAGATCTTGGCGTGGGCCTCGGACGGCAGCACGGTCTTGACCCCCTCGCCGGTGTAGCCGCCCCAGATGCCGTTGATCTCGAAGGTCGGCCGCGCGCCGAGCCGCTCGAGGGTGGTGAAGCCGCGCTCGCCGAACAGCGCCTTGCCGCCCACCGAGCGGAGGAACTTGCCGTCGTCGTGAGGGATCTTGGTCAGCCCGACCCGCTCCTTCTTCGACATCTTGCGCGCGTCGTCGTAGAAGCCCGGGATCTTGACCTTGCCGCTCTTCGGGTCCTTGCAGGAGACGAGCATCTCGGCGAGCACCTGGCAGGGGTTGGCCAGCGCGCCACCGTAGGTGCCGCTGTGCTGGTCACCCTTGAGGCTCTTGACGGTGACCTCGAGCGCCGTCAGCCCACGCAGCCCCACGGTGATGCTCGGGTCGCGGATGCCGAGCATGTGGGTGTCGCTGACCAGGATCAGGTCGCAGGCCAGCAGCTTGGCGTTCTGCTTGAGGAACGGCACCAACGAGGGGCTGCCGATCTCCTCCTCGCCCTCGGCGAGGACCTTGACGTTGACCGGGACCCCGCCCTTCACCTTCTTGAACGCCTCGAGCACCTTCAAGTAGATGAACAGCTGGCCCTTGTCGTCGGCCGATCCTCGGCCAAAGAGCTTGCCCTTGCGCACCTCGGGCGAAAACGGGTCGGAGTCCCACAGCTCGAGCGGCTCCACCGGCTGGACATCGTAGTGGCCATAGACCAGCACCGTCGGCGCCCCCTTCACCTCGGGCGTGCGGCCGGTGACGATCGGGTGGCCAGCGGTCCGGTGCACCTTGACCTCGAGCAGCCCGGCCCCCTTGAGCTGGGCCGCGGTCCAGTCGGCGGCGCGCTTCATGTCGGCCTTGTGCTCCGAGCGAGTGCTGATGCTCTGGATCTTCAAGTATTCGGTGAGCTCGTCGAGGTGTCGGCTTCGCTCTTGGTTCAGGTAGCGCAGTAGCTCTTTCACGGTCGGTCTCTCCCGGTAGTCGTCAGGGCAGTCAGCAGAAGCGACGGGATATTAGCCCTTGCACGAACGCCGGCGCAATCTGTCCGTCGCCACCGCGTGGTAGTATCGATCACCGTGGCCGAGACGATGGATGGATCCACGCGCCAACCGCGACTCGCGCGCCTCGGCTGGCCGGTGGCGCTGGCGCTGCTGGTGGCCGTGCTCCACGCGCGGACGGTCGGCTTTCCGTTCGTCGTCTTCGACGACTACAGCAAGATCGTCGAGAGCCGCCTGGTCACCGCTCCCTCGACCGCCATCGATCAGCTGCTGACGCCGAGTCAGGGCTACATCATCCCGGTCACGGTGGCCTACTGGGCCGCCGCCCATCACCTCGCCGACGGCCAGCCCTGGCTGTTTCACCTCGGCAACCTGCTGCTCCACGCCCTGGTGGTGCTGCTGCTGTATCTCCTCGCCCGTCGGAGCTGCGGCGGGGGGCTCGCGGCCGGCGTCGGGGCGGGCATCGCCGGGCTACTGCTGGCAGCTCACCCCATCACCGTCGAGCCAGTGGCCTGGGCCACCGGCGCCAAGGACCTGCTCGCGGCGCTCTTCGCCCTTGCCGCCACGGTGCTGTTTGTCACCCAGGTGGCCTCGCCAGCCGCTGACGACGCACCCGCGGCATCGTCAGCGAGGGCTTCGTCGCCGTGGCGACGCTGGGCGGGACCGATCACCGGCGCTGTCGCGCTGCTGGCGATGCTCTGCAAGCCGACCACCGCGCTGCTCGGCGCGGCCTGGCTGGCGTACCTCCTGGCGCGCCGGATCGCCGAGCAGCCCCCCCCTCGCGTGGCCTGGGTCGTCGCCGGCTCGACCCTCGCAGTCGGCGTCGCCCTCGGCGCCCTCGGCCGCTACGCCCACGACTTGCTGCTGGTGGCCGAGCGAGAGCCGATCACCATCGGCGACCTCCGCGTGCCGCTGGCGCTCGGCCACCAGCTTCACCACCTGCTGTGGCCCTTTTCGTCGCTGCACCCGAGGTACTACATCGACCGGACAGCCGGCCTCGCCGACTGGCACACCTTCCTCGGCCTCGCCGGTCTAGTGGTCTTTGCCGCGCTCTGCTGGCTCGCGCGCCGAAACCCACCGGCGGTGCTCGGGCTCGGGATCGCCGCCGCGTGCTACCTGCCCGTGAGCAACCTGCTGCCATTTCCGCGGATCGTCGCCGACAGCTACCTCTACCTGCCGCTCGCCGGGCTCCTGCTCGCCGCCGGCGCCGCCTTCTCCGCCGCCGCCGCCGGCTTCGGCCAGCGTAGCGACCGTCGAGGGCCACGGGTTGCCCTGGCAGCCGCCGCGCTGGCGCTGGCGACGGCGCTCTCACTGGCGAGCTGGCGCCAGGTCGATCGCTGGCGGGGCGGCGAGCACCTCTGGGGTCCGCTGATCGCCGCCAGCCCGGGCTGGGATCGTCCCTACGGGGCCCTGGCGACGTCGATGCTGCGCGGCGGCCGCCCCCAACCGGCAGCCGCGCGTTTTCGCCAGGCCTTCGCCCGGGGCTACCGCCG
>JAUVBO010000428.1 GCA_030591195.1 Pseudomonadota bacterium | reverse complement strand
GCAGTCGTTGTCGACGCCGTCGCAGATCTCCGGGTCCGGCCCGATGTCGCCGGTGCAGGTGCTCCAGGCGCCGGTCCAGACGCCAGCGCTCTCGCTCGCCGTGCACTCCTTGGTGCCGAGCTTGCACTGCCCCTCGCAGGTGCCGGTCTCGAGATCACAGCCCACCTCGTAGGAGTAGCAGAGCTCGACGATGCCGTCGCGCTGGCCGTCGCAGTCGTTGTCCAGCCCGTCGCAGATCTCGTCGGTGGGTCCGACGCCCCCGTCGCAGATGGTCTGGCCGTTTTCGCACTTGGTCGTCCCGGCCTTGCACTCGCCGACGTCCTTGCCGCAGGGCGCGGACGGGAGATCCTCGTCGATCAGGTTGTTGCAGTTGTCGTCCTTGCCGTTGCAGATCTCGGGCTGGGGAGCGCAGGGAATGCAGCCTGGGATCTCGTCGACCTGCCCGTCACAGTCGTTGTCGACGCCGTCACAGATCTCTTCGGTGCCGGTGGCGTCCTCGGCGTTGCACTCGACGCCGCTGCCGTCGGCCTTGCAGACGTAGGTCCCCTGACGGTAGCAGGCGCCGAGCTTGCCGTTGTTGCAGGGGGTGCCCTTGAGCGGGAAGTCCTCGTCGATCAAGTTGTCGCAGTCGTCATCCTCGCCGTTGCAGATCTCGATCGGCGGCTGCGACTCGGCGATGATGTTGAGGAAGGCCTGCTTGAGCGATCCCGTGCTGCCCGACACCTGGAGGTAGAGCCCGCCGCCCGCCTGAGCGATGTCCGAGAGCAAGGCGACGTTGGTGTCGATCGCCACGGTGTGGGTCACGACGCCGAGGCTCGCCAGCTTGCTCGCCCAGCCCGTCGGATAGAACGGGTCGCTCTGGCTCGAGTTGCAGGTCTCGCCACCGTCGGTGAAGAAGGCCACCGCCAGCCGCTCGCACTTCTTGCGGTAGTCATCGGCAGGCAGGGCGACCTCCTTGTGGAAGTAGCCGTGGGCGTAGAACAGGCTCTTGCCGAGGGGGGTCCACCAGCCGTTGCCGACGCGCACCTCGGGGTTGGTCGACAGGGGGTGGTCTTCCTCCTGGTCGAAGTAGAGCATCACGTCCTCGGGCGCCTGGCCGAACGGCACCTTCAGCACCTCGCTCTTGTACTGGGTGTACCAGGGCGCGCAGGGGTCGGAGGCATCACCGCAGTTGCCGTCGGTCTGGGTCTTGGGCGCGTGGGTCGAGATCTTGCAGCCGTAGCGCACCTCGTCGTGCAGGTTCTCCGAGGCGGTCTGGTCGGTGGTGAAGTAGTGGCCCGAGCAGGCCGGCTGCTTGGCGCAGGGCGAGACGCAGTACTTCTCCGGGGTGACGCAGGCGCCACCCTGACAGACAGCGCCGAGCTCGCAGGGCAATGAGCCACCGCAGGTCGCGGCGCAGAAGCCGTTGTCGCAGCTGTAGCCGTTACAGAAGAGGCTGGTGACGCAGGCAAGGGACGGTCGCGGCGTCAGCGCCAGGCCCTCGCACAGCTCAGCGGGCCGGGTGCAGTCGCCGACGCTGGAGCAGACGTTGCGGGCGCCGATGGCGCAGGCCGGGGTGCGGTTCGGGTCGACGAACATCGGAAACGTGGCCAGGGCGTAGTCGACCTCGGTGGCGCCGAGGCCCTGCAGCACGTCGAACAGCGCGAGCTTGAGCTGGTAGACCCGCGAGCTCTTGCCATCGCCGCCACACAGAGGGGATCCGTCGCCGCTCTGGAAGGCGTTGCCCGTGTCCTGCAACATGCTGCCCGAGGTGTCGAAGAGGACATATATCTGGGGACGAATCTGGGCCTCGACGGAAGAAGAAAGTAGCAAGACGAGCCCGGCGGCGAGAAGGCTTCGCATCTGTCACCTCGGTAAAAAGCGATCAATATCGCTGGTAGTATACTCGAATGGCGCCTTGATCGAATCGAATCTGGCAAAAACCCCGTAAGTACTGAAGGGTTGGCGCGACCTCGGGCTCCCAGGCCCAAAAAAGGGAGAACCGCGCCCAGTTTCGAGCGTCTAACCCCGTAGTAATTGGGACCGGGTACCTTAGCGTGGGCGCTGGTGGACTTTTTGCTCTGTGGGTGTAACCCGGCGCTCCGTTTCTCGTTTCGACTAGACAGCTACACCTGGGAGGCAAGGATGGATCCGAACCGGCTCCGAAGGCGGACACGTGCGCTCTCCGCTCTGTGTCTAGTCCTCGCCGCGGTCGCGGCGGTGGGCTGGATGCGGTCGGGCGTGGACGAGGCCACCGCGCCGATCGCCGCCGAGACCGCCGAAGACGTCGAGCGGCTCAAGCACCGGCTGAGCGGAGCGGGCTACGCCGAGCGGATCCGGCTGTTGCACCGGCTCGGTCGCAGCGGTGGCAGCCGCGCCACCGAGGCGATCGTCGAGCTGCTGCGCTCGGCGCGTACCGACCGAGTGCGCGAGACCGCCATCGCTCAGCTGGCCCAGGTGGGCAGCCCCGACGCGGTGGAGGAGCTGGCGAGCATCGCCCGCTCGAGCGTCTCGCGGCGGCTGCAGCGCGCGGCGATCCGGGCGCTGGGTCGGGTGCGCAGCGAGCTGGCGGTCTCGACGCTGATCGAGCTGCTCGACGAGCGACAGCCAGGGGCGCGCAGGGCCCTGATCCACGCCATCGGCGAGGGCGGCGGCGAGCGCGCCGTGCAGGTGTTGACCGAGCTGGCGCTCGATCGCTCCGAGGTCGAGCGCACCGCAGCGGTGGCGGCCCTCGGTCGCACCGGGAGCGGCGAGGCGCTGTCGACCCTCCGCTCGCTGTCGGCTCGCGGTGACGGCCGGACCCTCGCCCTGCGTCGGGCCGCCGTGCGCGCGCTCGGCGACCTTGGTAGCGATCGGGCGAAACGGGCGTTGATCCGGCTGGTCCAGAGCGGCGACCGCCAGCTGCGGTCCGAGGCGACCGCGGCGCTCGGCAAGTACTCCGGCGATCAGGTCAAGGTGCTGCTCTCGGGGCTGGCGGCGAGCAACGACGGCGCCGTGGCCCGGGCGGCGATCGAGGCCCTCGGCGACGACGACACGGGACTGGGACAGCAGGCGGTGGCCCGCGCGCTGGCGAGCCACTCTCAGCAGACCCGGATCGCGGCGGTGCGGGCCCTCGGCAAGAGCGGCACGCCCGAGGCGCAGGCGACGCTGATCGACATGCTCGGTGACCCGGCGCTGGCCTCGGCTGCGGCCGCTGAGCTCGGCGCGCTCGAGACCCCAGAAGCGCGCCAGGCGCTGATCGAGGCGGTGGGTCGAAACAGCGCGCTGACCCAGCAGCAGGCGGCGCTCAGCGCCCTGGCGCGCCTCAAGGGCGAGGACGTCGAGCGCGCCCTCTCCGAGCTGACCCGCTCGGGCTCGCCTCGGCTGGCGGCCCGCGCCCTCCGCGAGCTCTCCGCCCGCCAGGGCCCGCGGGCCAAGGAGATGTTGCTCTCCGCCTACCGGGACGGCAACCGCCAGGTCAGCTCGACGGCCCTGGCGGCGCTGGCTCAGCTCGGCGATCCGTCGCTCAAGGGAATGCTGATCAAGGCCGCGCGCGGCAGCGACTACGGCGCCTCCTACGCGGCGATCAACGGCCTGGCGAAGCTGCCCGCCGAGCAGAGCCGCCCGATCTTGCTCGACCTGGTGAAGAACGGCCCCCGCGGCGCGGTCAGCAGCGCGGCCAACGCCCTGGCCCAGATGGGTGGCCCGGAGGCCCGCAAGGCGCTGATCGCCGCGCTGAAGGACGACAGCCGCGGCTCCAACGTCACCTGGGCGCTGCAGCGGATGAACGACCCCGAGACCCGGCGCCAGCTCGGCCAGCTGATCGACGATCCTGCGGCGTCGTCGAACGTCAAGCGCAACGCGATCACCGCCCTGGCCCGGGCCGGTGACGCCGACGCCCTGGTGGCGGCGGCGGGCCACCCGGACAAGACCGTCGCCCAGAGCGCGCTGTCGAACCTCGGGCAGATCGGGGGCGAGGCGGCCGAGCGGACCCTGATCGACGCGCTGGCCACCGACGACGCGTCCAAGCGCCACGCCGCGATCAGCGGCCTGAACCGGCTCGGCACGCCGGGTGCGGTGGACGCCCTGACCGGTGCCCTCGACCACCAGGCGTCCTTCAGCGGCGCAGCCAACGCGCTGGCCAACATCGGCGGCAAGCAGGCGGTCCAGGCGCTGACCGAGCGTTTCCAGGCCGGCGACGCCGAGCGGCGGCGGGACATCATCGGCCGGCTCGGCAAGCCCGGTCCCCACGCCCGCAAGCTGTTGCTCTCGGCCCTCGACGATCAGGACGAGCAGGTGGTCACCAGGGCGGCGCGGACCCTGAGCCGGGTCGGCGGCGCCCAGGTCAAGCAGCGCCTGCTGGCGCTGATGCAGTCGAGCAGCAGCCAGTCGGTTCGCTACGCCATCGCCCAGCAGCTGCGCTACCGCGACCCGCGGACCTACAAGACCTACAAGGCGATCATCGACCGGATCCTCCGGGGCTGACGTCCCGGCCGCGTCCGACGGAACGCAAGATCAGTCGGGTGAGCTGACCCCACAAAACATGCCCGAAGAGCAAGGTTTGCCCGCTCGAGCGATGGCTGGGTCTGGTGGCACCAGGTCGGGCCACACTACAACCCACTGAAAAAACGATCAAAGCAGGGGGGGGTG
>JAUVBO010000776.1 GCA_030591195.1 Pseudomonadota bacterium | reverse complement strand
GGTTTGGCTCCCTGGGCCAGCCCGGCGATCGGCACCGACGTCAGGTGGCCGGCGGTATGGATCGCCGAGACATCGGGGCCGCTTCGACCTATGCTTGGGATCTTCATGGGACGAAAAAGAGCAAGTCGTGGCCTTGGCCAGGCGCTGCTGCTCGGGTTGCCCCTGGCCGGGTTGCTGGCCTCCGGGCCCGCGGCGGCCTTCCCGCTGAGCGCGGTGAGCAAGAGCTGGCTCAAGCGGACCTTCGCCAGCAGCCGCCACACCACCGTCGAGCAGGTGGTGCAGCTGCGCGTTCACGACCTCGAGCGGGCCCGCGGCGTGGCCGGGTTCATCCTCGGACGCCACCGGTCAAAGGACGGCAAGTGGACCTACGCCGGGGTCGCGATCTACGCCAGGTGCGGCAAGCGCTACTGCATCAGGACCGTGGGACTGAGCGCGGCCGACAAGGTGCGCGCGCTGAGGCTGGTGGATCTGTCCGCCAAAGAGACCAGCATCGCCCCGGGCGCCGGGGGCTGGCTCGGCGGTCGCCGGGTGCGGGAGCCACCCCGGATGGCGCGCTGGCCGGTGCTGGTGGTGCAGACCGAGCGGATCTCCGAGCGGCAACAGAGGCAGCAGGTGACCCTGATCTCGCTGAAGGATCCCAAGCGGCCGCGGAAGCTGGTGACCGTCACCACGCTCTCTACCAGCAAGGGGGAGAGCCCCAGGGGCGCGGCCCGCCGGACGAGACGCGGCCCCCGTCGCTTCAACGGCACCCGGGTCACGGGCCTGCGCCTGCTCCGCGAGCCGGGCAAGCCGCCGCGGCTGCTGGTCGCCGAGAAGCGGATCTCCACCCGGTTCAACCGCTGCCGGCAGCCCAAGCCCGTGGCCGTGGTCTACCAGCTCAAGGAGGGACGGTTCGTGATGCAGCCGCGCAAGCTCGGGCCCGGCGGCTGTCGGTGAGTGCCTTGGGCCGTCGGGCCCACCTCGCGGTCGAGGGATCCAAGCGTGGTAGGCTCGTGGCTGCAACCGCCTCACGTTGGAGTGATGCATGGTGGACTCGTCGATGGCATTCCCCCCGCGGCTGGTCGTCGCCGCTTCCGCCGCGCTGTTGGCCCTGGCGACAGCCTGCGGCGCCGACTCCATCGAGCTCCCCGGCCTCGACGCCGCCACTGACGCGGCCGATCCCGGCGACGACGCGGGCATCGCCGTCGATTCCGTCGTCAGCCCCCCGCCGGTAGCAACCCCGGCCGCGTTCTCGCTGGTCGTGCTTCCGGACACCCAGTACTACGCGCTGCACTACCCCGAGCTGGCCCTGGCCCAGACGGCCTGGATCCGGCAGAACAAGGACCGGGAGCAGATCGCCTTCGTCCTGCACGAGGGCGACCTCACCGACAAGAACTCCCCGGCGGAGTGGGAAAATGCGCTGGCCGCGATGCAACAGCTGGATGGCGTGGTGCCCTACGCGCTGGCCGTCGGTAACCACGACATGGGCCCGAATGGCGAGAGCGCCACCCGCGACATCTCGCTCTTCGACGCGACCTTCCCCGTGAGCCACTTCGAGTCGCTGCCGACCTTCGGCGGGACCTACGAGCCGCAGAGCATCGCCAACAGCTACCACACCTTCGAGGCCGGTGGCGTCGAGTGGCTGATCCTGGTGCTCGAGTTCGGACCGCGGGACGCGGTGCTCTCCTGGGCCAACGAGGTGGTCACGGCTCACCCGGAGCGGCAGGTGATCCTGCTGACCCACAGCTACCTCTACTACGACGACACGCTCCACGGCAGCAAGTCGTCCCACGCCTGGACGCCGGGCTCGTACCCCTTCGCCGATCTGCCAGGCGGCGCCGCCGACGGCGTGGCGATCTGGAACGACCTGGTGCGCCCGCACGCGAGCTTCTCCTTCGTGCTCAACGGCCACATCGCCGGCGACGCCTTCGGGCGCAAGGTGTCCACCGCCGCCGGCGGCAACCTCGTCTACCAGCTGCTGGCCAACTACCAGTTCTGGAACCAGGGCGGAGACGGCTGGCTGCGCATCATGAGGTTCGATCCGGCGCGGCGGTCGGTCGCCATCAGAACCTACTCACCGACGCTCGACCGCGATCATCATGGGGCGGAGCAGCGCTTCGACCTCGACGATCTCGCCTTCTTCGCCGAGCTCGACACCACCCCGCCGCGCCTCGAGGCGGTCGAGACCGTCGGCCGGCCGGACGCGGTCGTCGTCACCTTCAACGAGACCGTCGAACGAGCCAGCGCCGAGCTCGCCGCGAGCTACACCATCGACGGCGGCGAGCCGGTGGTCGCGGCGACGCTGCGGCCGGACGGCAAGACCGTCGACCTGACGACCTCCGGGCTGCGCCCAGGGGAGCAATACACCCTTCGGGTGCAGGACGTGACGGATCGAGCCAGCGCGCGCAACGCCATCGGCGGCGCCGGCGCCGAGCAGCGGTTCACCTGCGGCAACTCGCTCCTCGCCGAGGGCTTCGACGATGGTCAGATGGACGGCTGGACCATCGTCGACGACGCCACCGAGAATCGTCAGCTGCTCGAGGAGTGGTACCTGGGCACGCCGTCGGACTGGCTGGTCGTCGATCGTCGGCTGGAGCAGCGGTCGAACATCTACAGCGGCACCGCGGCGACGGTCAGCAACCGCAAGGGGACCTTCGCCTACTGGAACTCGCCCGCTGCGGCCGCCTGGCAGGACTACACCCTGAGCGTGACGATGCAGTCCAGCGACGACGACGCGATCGGCGTGCTGTTTCGCTACCGTGATCCGCTCAACTACTACAAGGTGGAGCTCGACAGCCAGCGGTCGTTCCGCAAGCTGCTGCTAGTCCAGGCCGGCCAGGAGCTCGAGCTGGCGCAGCAGAGCGGCGGATACGCGAGCGAGACCCCGATCACGCTCGAGGTGGCGGTCGAGGGCTCGTCGATCGAGGTCCGGCTCGCGGGCAAGACGCTCTTCGGCGGCCCGGTCGTCGATCCCCACGGCGGGCCCGCTGCCGGGACGATCGCCCTGTATTGCTGGGGCGCCGAGGGCACCGCCTTCGACGACGTCCAGGTTACGGCGACCGCTCCGTGAGCCCTGGTCCGGTCGGCGACGCTGTCGCGCAAGGTCGACACGCCGGTGGCGGGGCGTGGCGCTGTCGGCCGCCTGATCGAGAAACCGCGTGGCGTCGTCGTCACGGCAGACCGACGCTCGGCTCGGCTCAGAGCTTCTTGATCCGGCCCTCGATCGTGGGGCTG
>JAUVBO010000926.1 GCA_030591195.1 Pseudomonadota bacterium | reverse complement strand
CCCGCCGCAGCCGCTCCAGCTCGGCGTCGCCGAGGTGGCTGACCATCTCGAGCAGCTGGGGGTACTTGCCGAAGAACTCGCGGCGGATGAAGTCTCCCTTCTCCACCGAGTACTTCTGATACTCGCCGTCCACCGCCTCACCCATCCGGCGCAGCAACAACCCGTCGGTGTCGGCCTCGAGCAACGGGTCCCACTGGCGGCCCCAGATCGTCTTGATCACCCGCCAGCCGGCGCCGTTGAACACCGCCTCGAGCTCCTGAATGATCTTGCCGTTTCCCCGCACCGGGCCGTCGAGCCGCTGGAGGTTGCAGTTGACGACGAAGATCAGGTTGCCGAGTCGCTCCCGCGCTGCGAGGTGCAGGGCGCCGAGGGCCTCGGGCTCGTCGGTCTCGCCGTCGCCGAGGAAGGCCCAGACTCGCGCCTGGGAGGTGTCGAGCAGGCCTCGGTGCTCGAGGTAGCGGTTGAAGCGCGCCTGGTAGATCGCGGCGATCGGTCCGAGCCCCATGGACACGGTGGGGAACTGCCACAGCTCGGGCATCAGCCGCGGGTGGGGGTAGCTCGAGAGGCCGACGCCGGGGGACGCCTCGCGGCGGTAGTGATCGAGCTGGTCCTCGCTGAGGCGTCCTTCGAGGAAGGCCCGGGCGTAGATGCCCGGTGAGGCGTGCCCCTGGAAGAAGATCTGGTCGCCCACCTCGCCGCCCGCCGAGCCGCGGAAGAAGTGGTGGAACCCCACCTCGTAGAGCGTCGCCGCCGACGCGTAGGTCGAGAGGTGTCCGCCGATGCCGGCGAAGCGGGTGTTAGCTCGCATCACCATCGCCACCGCGTTCCAGCGGATGGTGCGGCGGATGCGCAGCTCGATCGCTTCGTCGCCCGGGTAGTCAGGCTCGCGCTCGGGCGGGATGGTGTTGAGGTAGGGCGTCTGGACCAGGGCGGGCAGCGCGACTCGCTCCACCGTCGCCCGCTGGAGCAGGGCGGTCAGTAGGAAGTGGGCCCGCTCGATGCCTCCGCGGTCTACCACGGCATCGAGCGAGTCGAGCCACTCACGGGTCTCGACCGGGTCGGTGTCATGGGAGAGCGACCTGATCGGCAGCTCGGCTCTGGTCCTGGCGTGCTCGCTCATCTTCGCGCTCCGTCGGCAGTCAATCGTACTACGCGGCGACGGGGCGAAAGGGTAACGCGCTGAATCGAGCGTCTACCGCGTCCTATTCGGACTCTTGGCGGGCCTGCTGCTTGGCGATCTTGGTCAGCCTGCGCGCCATGCGGCGCCCGAGGCGCAGCAGCTCGCCGTGGAAGATCTTGCTCAGCAGGCGGGCGACGTCGGCTGGGTCGCGTTTGGCGCAGGGGCGGGTGATGTCGAAGTTGTGGCGCAGCAGCACCTTCTCGCTCCGCTCTCCCCGGAGGGTGAAGGCGATCGCGAGGCGGGCGTGCCAGCGGCCCTTGTCTGGCTCGTCGACCTCCTCGATGGCGATCACGTGGCCCTCGAGGATCCCGTCGGGCTCGCGCACCTTCTCCGCCGGGGCGATCTCGGAGAAGAGGCCCGAGGCGGCGAGCTGCCGCACGGTCATGTCGGTGAGCATCTGGCTCGGCTGGGAGACCCACTGGCGGTAGCCGTAGTAGCGCAGGTGGTTGTCGCCGAGGCGGTAGGCCAGCCGCTCGGAGTTGTAGCCCGGCGCCACGGTCAGATCGGCGACGCCGATCCGCGGCGCGCCAGCGAGGGCCTTGATCTTGCTTGGCCCGGTGAGGAAGTAAAAGTGCTCTTCCTTGGGCGGCGTGCCGAAGCAGCCGGCGCAGACCAGCGCCAGCAGTGTCGCGCCGCTAACCAAGATACGTCTGTTCGTGCTCACGGTACGGTGCGCTCCTTCCGTGTCTCGCCGCGGAGCAGCAGCGACGGCCGCTCGCGGATCGCCCGAGCGAAGGCCTTGAGGTTGCGGATCGTGTCGTCGAGGTTGCGAAGGATCCCGCCGAGCTGGCGGTCGCGTCGTCTGACTGCGGTGGAGAGGTTGGCCGACAACGACGAGAGGTTCTTCGCCGCCTTGTTCATCGAGCCGACGGTGTTCTTGATCGAGGGGTCCTCGAGCCGCCGGCGCAGAGCCTTGGCCGCCCGGTTGATCTCGTCCATCGTCGCCTTTGGCCTCAGTCCGGTCACCGAGCGGTTGATCGACCGCGCGGCGCTCTCGGCCGCGGTGAGCATCGAGGTCACGCGCTTGGAGTTGTCGTGGGCCATCTTGCCCACCGACGCCATCGCCTTGTGCATCACCGCGGTGGTGCGATCGAGGTTGGCGAGGATCCGCTGGACCCGCTTGGGTGCGTCGCCCTTGGCCAGCTCAGCGTAGGAGACGATCAGATCGTTGGTGTTGTCGAGCAGCTTGCGGACCCGGACCTGGTTGCCTTCGTCGGTCAGGGGCAGCAGGTTGTTCAGCACCCCCTCCATCTTGTGGGCGATGTTGACCGCCTTGCCGGTGAGGGTCTTGATCGTCGACTTGCCGACGGTGATGAACGACCCGTCCTTGGTGTTCGGCTTGATCCGAGGTGACTGGGCCGAGCCGCCGGTGAGCTCGACGAACTGCAGCCCGGTGATGCCGATGGCGGTCAGCACCGCCGAGGTGTCCTTCGTGACCGGCGTGCCGGGATCGAGAGAGAGGGTCACCACCACCGTCTCGACGTTGTCGGCGATCGAGATCTTCTCCACCTGCCCGACCCGGACGCCCTTCATCTTGACCGTCGATCCCGCCTCGAGCCCGCTGACCGAGTCGTCGAAGCGGGCCCGGTAGCGGTCCTTCGGGT
>JAUVBO010000395.1 GCA_030591195.1 Pseudomonadota bacterium | reverse complement strand
GTCTTCGACGCCAAGCCGGCTGTTCATTGGCGGGCGATGATCGAGACCCGCTACAGCTACGCGCCCGATGGCCAAGTGACCGACTACGGCCTGCCAGGCACCCCGTTCGACCGAACCGACACCAGCGTGATCTCCGTCGGCGGCTCGACGCTGCTGCAATACAAGTGGGGCTCGATCGCCCTCGAGCGAGTCTGGCTCGAGTGGGGCCCGCGGGACTGGCTCAAGCTCCGGGTCGGCCAGTTCCTCACCCCCTATGGAATCTGGAACCTCGACCACGGTACGCCGGTGCTGGTTTCGATCATGCCGCCGCTGCTGCTCGGGATGCAGCTGTTTCCGCCCTACCAGGTGGGGCTGCAGCTTCACGGCAGCATCCTCCGGGGCACGGAGAAGCTCGGCTATCACCTGACGTTGACCAACGGACGGGTGACCGTCGCCAACGTCGACCTCGACGAGAACAAGGCGGTCGGGGCGCGGTTGACCTTCGCCACCAGCCGGGTCGGCGAGCTCAAGCTCGGCCTGTCGTTTTACCACGGCCGCTACACCCAGAACGCCCTCGACATCGACACCGGCGTGGCGGTGGAGGCACCGCTGCTGCCACGGCTCGAGGAGCGAATCCTCGACGAGCACGACGACACGGCCTTCGGCGCCGACCTGCAGTACGATCACAGCGGCCTGTCGTTCCGGCTCGAGCTGGCCTACCGCCAGGTCCGCTATCTCAACGGCCACCGCCCAACGGCACCGCAGACGTTGATCACCGCCTTCGCGATGGGTCAGTCGAGCACCCCGCTGGCCGACTACGCCGACTTCGCGCTCTACTCGATGCTGTTCTACCAGCTGCCCTGGCTCGACATGCGGCCGTTCGTCCGCGCTGACTGGGTCAGCGCCAACGACAACATGGCCTGGGACAACGGCGCCAACGTCTCGGTCGGGTTGAATTACCGCCCGGTACCCGCCGTCGTACTCAAAGCCGAGCTATACTTCCTGCACTTCCCCACCGAGCGAAGCTACACCGTGAACGTGGAGGAGCAGCGGCTGATCGAGCGTGACGTCTATTTCCTTAGCCTTCAGTCGGCGGTGAGCTTCTAGCGATGATTGGCCACGACCGAGAAAAGAGACGCCGGTGGGTCAGCTGCTGCGGTAGCCTGATCCTGCTCACGGCCGCGTGGCGTCCCGAGGCCGCGGCGAAGAAGCCGACGGTGATCGCTGTGATCGTCAACCACAAGAGCCCGGTCTCCAAGCTGACCCGGGCCGAGCTGAAGAACCTGTTCCTCAAGCAGCGCCAGAGCTGGCCCGGAGGCAAGCAGGTGGTGGTTCTCAACGCGCGGGCCAAGAGCAAGCTACGCGAGGCCTTCGAGCGCAAGCTGCTCGGGATGGCGCCGCGGGACGTGGGCGCCTACTGGGTCAGACAGCGCGTCACCGGCCGCACCACGCCCCCCCGCCAGATCAGCTCGAGCGCCCTCGCCAGGCGGCTGGTCAAGGCCCTGCCTGGCGCGATAGCCTACGTCGAGCTGTCGCAGGTTGACGCCTCGGTCAAGCTGGTGGCCATCGACGGCGTGTCGCCGACCGACGCGAAGTACAGGTACTCCTTCTGAGATCGCGCCGCGGTCAGCGCCGCGCGGGCCCGAGCAGATGACTTTCCGCACCAAGCTCATCGCCTTCAACCTCTCGATCATCGCAGCGCTGACGCTGCTGACGGTCTACATCGGTCGCGACTTCCGCCGGCTGGCCAACCTCCCCGCTCAGCAGAACGCGATCGAGGGTCGGGCGCGCAGCCGCCTCCAGCGGCTGGCCGCCGAGAGCGAGGTGGCGCTGGCCACCAACGACCGCGCCGCGATCGAGAAGCTGCTCGCGAGCTTCAAGGAAGACCCGGACCTGGCCTTCGTGCGGCTCTGGAGCAAGGCGGGCCAGGAGCTTGGCGGCCTCGGCCTGCGCCGCACGCTGGCCCAGACCACCGCGCGACCGAAGGGCCGGATCGACAAGGTCGGCCAGCTCGTCGACGACCTGATCTGGGGCTGGCGGGCGGTGGAGATCGAGGGCGTGCAGCTCGGCACGGTGTCCGTCGGCTACTCGGTGGCGCGGATCCGCGCGGCCAACGCCCGGGTGACGATCTTCGGCGTCTTCATCATCGTCGGCGCCGGGCTCAGCGGCCTGCTGAGCCTGATCTTCGCCACCCGGCTGACCCGGCCGGTGCTGCGGATGACTCAGGCCTTGCGCCGGATGGCGGCCGGCGAGCTGAGCCAGGAGCCGGTGACGGTCAAGACCCGCGACGAGATCGGCGCGATGGCCCGGGCCTATAACGAGCTGCTCGCCACGCTGAGGCAGATCAACGACGTGGCCCACGAGCTCGCGAGCGGTAACCTCAGCGTCGAGGTCGCGGCACAAGGCGACCTCGCGGCGTCCTTCTCGCGGATGATCGCTGCCCAGCGGGCGGTGCTGGTCGAGGTGGTCAAGACCGGCTCGCAGCTCACCGCCACCGCGGCTCAGTTCCACCAGGCGGCAGAGAAGCAGGCCCGCGGCGCGGTGGACCAGTCGTCGGTGGTGGACGAGAACCGCCGGACCACCGACGTGCTGGCCGAGTCGGCGCGTAACATCGCCGAGAGCGGCCGCAAGGTGCTCGCCAACGCCGAGCGAACCCAGGACACCAGCCAGCTGATGGCCGACCGTATCGCGGCGCTGACCCGCCGCACCGAGCGCATCTCCGAGATCCTCTCGCTGATCCAGCAGATCGCCAACAAGACCGAGATGCTCGCGCTCAACGCCGCCCTCGAGGGGACCAAGGCCGGCGAGGTGGGCCGGGGCTTCTCCCTGGTTGCGACCCAGATGCAGTCCCTGGCCGAGGACGTGATGGCCGCGGTGGATGACGTCCGGGAGGTCACCACGGCGATCACCCAGGCGACCCACGACACGGTCACCGCCGTGGACGAGAGCACGCGCCTGGCCACCGACACCACCCGCTCGGCGCGGCAGATCGCCCAGGTCGCCGACCAGCAGCGGGCGGGCACCGAGCAGCTGACCCAGGCGATGGACGGCGTCGCCCAGGTCGCCCACGAGACCGCCTCGGCCAGCAAGCAGATCGCCAGCGCGTCGAAGGATCTGGTGACCCTGTCCAACCGGCTGCAGGAGCTGGTCGGCCGGTTCAAGTTCCCGATGCAGAAGTAGCCGCTGGGCTCACCAGTCAGCGGCGTCGAGCGAGAGCCGGTAGCTGTTGGCGGCGCCCTCCTTGAGCAGCCCCTGGAGGGTCACGGGCACCGATCCCCGCGGCGGCACGTGGGGCACCTCGGTCCAGAGCTTGGTCGGGCGCTTGCCCCCGACCAGCGCCACCACCCGGACCGCATGAAGCGCCCGGCCCGCGCGGTTGTGAATGGTCGCCTTGACCGTCATCTGAGGACCGCGCCGCAGGCCGCGGCTGTCCTTGATCTCGACGAAGGCGCGGATGTCGTAGAGGTGCGAGAGGCGCTTGGTCCGGGGCTTGAGCACCAGCTCTCCCCCCTCGTGATCGAAGGTCACCGCGAAGTGGCGCGAGAAGTTCAGCCCGAGCAGGCCGATCGCCCGGGACGAAGCGCAAGGGTCGCAGATCGTCACCGCCAGCCCGCCGGCGACCCGCGCGCCAGCGACGCTGATCGACTCGACGACCTTGAGCGTCCGGCGGACCTTGCCGTTGGCGGTGTGGGTGACGATCGTCGGGTCGCGCGGATCGATCGCGATGCCGAGCTGCTCGGCGGTCCTGCGGTCGATGGTCGACAGGGTCGCTCCGGTGTCGAAGATCATCTTCGCCCGGACCTCGCCCGTCGGGCCGCGGAGCGCCACCGGCACCAGGATCGAGCTGCCCCGCCGCTCGAACTTGACCCGCGCTGGACCGGATGGTGACGGGGCTGGGGGAGGATCGGCCGCTGGGGGCGGTGGGGGCGGCGGGGCCGGGGCCGTCCGAGCCGGGCGACTCGTCGGGGCGGTCCGATGACCGGTCCCTACCCGAGCGGGAGATGCCCCCGGCAGCTCGGCGGCGAGGCCGGCAAAGACCCGTCGGGAAGCCCGCACCGGCGCGCTGGTTGGCGGCATGCCGAGCAGCCCGACCGCGGCGGCGACCCACCAGCTGCCGTGCGCGTCGATGGCGCGCGCGCAGGCGGTGGGGGCGGCGAGCCCGAGGGTGGCGATCAACAGCAGGTTGAACAGCGCCACCATCAGCTTGCCGCTCGGTTGCCGCCGACGGGCCCCTCCGGATCGTCGGGCCGAGAGGGCCACCGACAGGGGCATCAACAGCGTCACCCCCAGCCCGACGGCGAGCAGGAAGTAGTGGTTGCCGTTGATCCGCGCCGCGGCCAGGCTGGTCACCAGCTCGAAGCCGCAGACCAGCAGCGGGGTCGCGATCAGCAGGCCGATCGCTCCAGGCCAGGCCGAGCCCCCACGCCGGGGTGCGGGCCGGCGCGCTTGGTCCGGTGGGGCAACCCGGACCGTCGCCTCGTCACGCGGGCTTTCCATCACATCACGTTATACGGCGCTGGGGCTGATTTGGCCCGTGCCATCACGAGCGGTGCTATCGGCGAGCCGGGGGATAGGGCGCCCGCGGCCTCGATGCCCGCGAGTCGATCGAGCCGGCGGTCGATGTCCGCGCCGTCTGCGGACGCGCCTGTCGGGCCGGCTGCGGCTGGGGCGGGCGCTGGACGGGCTGCTCGGCTTGGCGGGAGGACGCGGGCGGGGGCGCCGGCGGCGCCCGGGTTGGCTCGACCGGCACGGGCGCGGGCGCAGGCGTGGCGTCGCCCGCGAGCCGAGCCTGGAGCGCACCGAGC
>JAUVBO010000280.1 GCA_030591195.1 Pseudomonadota bacterium | reverse complement strand
CGTTGGAGTCGCGGGGTTCGCGGTCTGGGTTGTCAGTGCGCTGGCCCTCCTGCTGCTCGGACTGCGCCCCGACGCAGGGCTGACGACTCGCTTCTTCCCGCTGTCAGCCGCAGTGGCCATCGGGCTGGTGCTCTTCGGCCTCGGCATGGCCCAGGCCTGACAAAAACCCGCCGAGATCCGCGACGTAATACGGGTGGCAGTAGCGACTGCCTCCGGCACCGGTAACAGTATCTGGGATGATGCAGCACTGCGCGTTGATCAGCAGCCGGCACGCCGGTACACTTCCACAGGGGTGGTACGAGCGCCACCCACGGCAAATTATTGCCGAAGTCGGGCCTCCCCGATACCGGGCACGGGCGAGAGATAACCCCTCGATGGCGCAACAGATCGTCGCAAAGATCGTCGACATGCTGTCCGACGAGCGCTCGGAGCGCCGCTGCGCCGCTGCGATGGTGCTCGGCGGGCTGCGGGTCAAGGACGACGACGCGAAAGAGCGGCTCTGTGCCTGCCTGACGGAAGGGGAGGGCCCACTGCAGCTCTACGCCCTCGAGGCGCTGGTGGCGATGCGAGCGAAGAAAATCGCGCCCTTCGTCACGCCCCTGCTCGACAGCAAGGACGAGGAGATCCGAGCCCTCGCCACCGGGCTGCTCGCGAGCCAGGGGGCTCGCTCCGCCGCCGCCCTCGCCCGTGAGCTCGACAGCGCACCGCTGCCGCGCCAGCGAGCGATCGTCGCGATCATCGGCCGCAACCACAACCAGGAGATCTTCGAGCGACTGCTCGGCTACCTCGAGCGGCCCGACCTCGGCGAGGCGGTGGTCAACACCCTGCGCGGCGAGATCGACCAGATGGACGACAAGGCGCTGGCGATCCTCCGCGAGGCGCTGGCCCACCGGCTCAAGGACAAGCAGTGGACCAGCGAGCCCCTTCGCGCGGCCCGGGCCGTCCGGCTGCTCGGATACTACCGCGACGCGAGGCTGGTCCAGGTCCTGCTTCCCTTCGCGACCGACAGGCACCCGACCGCCGTGCGCCTCGCCGCCCTCGCCGGGCTGCGACGGCCGCTTCAGGCCGCCCGCTCCACCGCCACGGCGCTCAAGGCGATGCTTGAGCACGCCGGCGACGACGAGGCGTGCCTCGCCCGCGCCGCGGTGGACACCCTGCGTAGCCTCAAGCTCGACGGCTTCAAGGCCGGAACGCCCCCCGCCGGTGCCCTGAGCAAGCTCGCCGCCGCACCCCTCGCCGAGGCCCGTCGCTTCGCCGTCGAGACCCTTGGCAAGCGTGGCGACGTCAAGTCGATCAAGGTGCTGATCGAGCACCTGCTCGGCGACGACCCGGCCACCCGCGACGCGTCCGGCCGGGCGCTGGTCCGGGCCGAAGGCGCCGGCAAGGGGCTGGTCAAGGAGCTGCAGCGGCTGACCAACGATCCCGAGGCGCTGGCCCGGCTCTGCCGGGTGCTTCGGCCCCACGCCGCCGACCTCGACACCGCGGCGCGCCTAGCGGTCGCCGAGCTCGCCATCGCCGCCCTCGAGGCCCGCCAGGAGGCCGCCGAGCACCTGCTCGGCCTGCTCCGGCTGGCCGATCCTCCGAGCTACGCCGCGCTGCTGCTCGAGCGGGCGCTGAAGCACCGGCGGGCCAAGCGCTTCGACCAGGCCTTCGCGCTGCTCGAGCGCCTCGACCTGGCGGGGCTGCTCGAGGAGGACGGTCACTACACCGCGCTGGTCTGTGGCCTCTGCAACACCACGGCGAAGAAGGACCTCGGGCGCGCCTCGCGCACCACCGACCCGGTGCTGCGCCACGCGGTGACCCTGGTTGGCGAGGGCTTCCCGCTGGCGGGCAAGCTCAAGCGCGAGAGAGCCCTCGGCGCGGAGGACCTGTTCTTCGTCGGGTTCAACTTCGCCGAGAGCCGAGACGAGGACGAGAAGGAATTCGGCGGCGCGCTGCTGGCCCACCTGGTGGCCAAGTCGCCGCGAAGCAAGCTTGGCAAGAGCGCGAAGAACAAGATGCGCCTGGTCGGGATCGACTGAGGTGCCTCGCTCGTAGGTGAGACGATGGTTCGTGGACTGTCCTTGACGATCTCGTTGGCCTTGCTCGTGCTCGGCGCGGGAGGCTGTGACGACCTGATCCGTGGGATCGTGCCGGTCCGCCAGGCCGACACCATCGCCGAGCTCCGCGACGCGGGCCTGCCAGACGGCGACGCGACGATCCCCGACTACCTCACCGTCACCGCGGTCACCCCGACCCACGGCCCGTTCATCGGCGGCAACGTGGTGACGATCCACGGCTCGGGGTTCGACAAGGGCACCGAGGTCCGCATCGGCGGCAAGGAGATCCAGGTCGGCGAGACCACCGTGCTCAGCCCGGTGGCGATCGCGGTCATCGCCCCGGCGGGGGAGGTTGGACCGGCGGACATCGAGGTCACCACCAGCGGCGGCGGCGCTGACGACAGAGCGACCCTCGAGGACGCCTACCGCTATGACCCGGTCTACCTCGACCCGAGCTCCGGCCCGAGCGCCGGTGGGACGCTGGTGACGATCCACGGCGCGGGCACCGCCTTCGCCCCGGGGGTCAAGGTCGAGCTCGGCGGCCAGGAGATGATCGACGTCGAGGTGGTCAGCGCCACCACCCTGCGGGCCAAGACCGCCCCCCACCCGGACGGCCCGGTGAAGCTGGTGATCGGCGCCGGCGCCGACGAGGTCACGGTCGAAGAGGTGTTCACCTACTACGGCAGCACCAACCCGCACTCGGGAGGCATGGGCGGCGGCCCGATCCAGGGCACGCTGACCGTCTCGGTGCTCAACTGGCTCACCCGTCAACCGGTCGCGCTGGCGACAGTCTTCGTCCACAAGGACCGCGACCTGCAGCTCAGCGGCCAGACCGACGCCAAGGGGGTGGTGGTCTTCTCCGACCCACAGCTCGCCGGCCCGGTGACCGTCACCGCGGGCAAGCCCCAGCACGAGACGACCACGATGGTCGAGTTCGACGCCCGCGACGTGACGATCTTCCTCTACCCGATCATTCCCCCCCAGCCGGGGGAGATGCCGCCGGGCCAGCGGATGGGGTTGATCGAGGGTTACGTGATCTTCGGCGGCTCCACCGGCGCTGGCAGCACCCAGTGGAAGATCGTGCCCGAGCCCAAGGTCGGCCAGGTCAAGCGGGTCCACGTCTTTGTCACCAACTCGGCGATCCGCTTCGCGCCTCCGTTCACCACCCCGACGTCGACGATCGACTTCGAGCCGGGCGACACGACCGCCTGGCCCTACAGCCTCAACTCGCGCCTCGGCACCCTCGCGGTCTACGCCGTGGCAGGGCTCTACCACGAGGCCTCCGACCGCTTCGAGCCCTACGCGATGGGCATCACCCGCGGCATCGTCATCGGACCTGGCGAGCGCAAGGTGGTCAACGTGCTGGTCAACATCCCGCTCACCGAGCAGGTGACGGTCGAGATCAAGAACCCGCCAGCCCAAGTCAACCGCCACCGGCTGCGGCTGGCGATCGACCTCGGCGCCGAGGGCTACCTGCTGCGCCGCGACATGCAGGTCGAGGCCGACGGCATCCCGACCAAGGTCCGCTTCGGCCGCCTCCCGAGCTTCACCAAGCAGGGCCTGACCGATGGCGCTTACGGCGTCGACCTGCTGCTCGACGAGGCGAGCAGCCCCAGCGGGCTACCGATCGTCAAGGCGACCAACCTCTCGGTCCAGCCCGATGCGGCCGGCGTGATCCTGCTCGATGGCCTGCTCGGACCACCCCAGCAGGTGAAACCTGGCCCCGGCGGGTTGCTCGAGGGCAACACCCTGCGCTGGAGCTACCAGGGCGAGGCGAGCGTGGCGATCACCGCCATCGAGCGCAGCGACCAGACGCCGCTCTGGCGGGTGATCAGCCCCGGCGACGTGACCGAGGTCAAGCTCCCCGACCCCAAGACCGTCGGACTGCCGGCCTGGCCGAACACCTCGCTGGTCTGGCTCCAGTGGCAGGTGCGCCTGCCCGACTTCGACATCGACACCTTCAACTACTCCCAGCTAAGGTCCCAGTACTGGGATCGCTGGTCCTATGACGAGTTTTCCTTCAAGGTGAATCAACCGTGAGCGCTCTCGATGCGGCTCCGCCTGCGACCGACCACCCGGGCGAACCCCCCACCCCCCGGTCACCGCTCGCGACATCGGCGGTGGTGCTGGCTGCCGTCGCCGGAGTCTCCCTGACCCTGGTCGCCACCTGCGCCAACACCAGCCGCAGCAACCAGATCTGCGATCCAGGGAGCTTCTCCTGTCGCGGCTCGGTGGCGCTGCGTTGCTTCGAGGACGGCACCGGCTACCAGGTCGATGAGGACTGCGCCGCCAACGAGCTGATCTGCGTCGAGCCCCTCGGCTGCAAGGTCTGTGTGCCGAGCCAGCAGAGCTGCTTCGGCGAGAAGCTGCTGCAGTGCAACGACAGCGGCACTGGCTTCGAGGCCGAGCCGCTCAAGGTCTGCGACGCCGAGGCCGGCGACATCTGCTACCAGGGCGGCTGCGAAAACGCCTGCGAGCTAGCGCAGAAGAACCGCAGCTACGTCGGCTGCGAGTACTGGGCGGTGGACCTCGACAACGCGGTGGTCGAGATCGGCGCCGCGGCGGCCCAGCAGTTCGCCGTGGCGCTGTCGAACCCCTCGTCCCTGCCGGCCAAGGTCAAGGTCTCGGTCAATCGATCCAAGCCGGGCGAGCCGCCGAAGATCGAGGTGGTCAAGGAGCTCACCGTCCGTCCCCAGGCGCTCGAGTTGCTGCTGCTCGAGCCGCTCGAGGTCGACGGCTCGCCGCCCGGCGAGTTCAACACCGGCACTGGCACCGCGATCACCAGCTCCGCCTACCGCATCGTGTCGACCGTGCCGCTGATCGCCTACCAGTTCAACCCGCTGTCCAACGTCGGCGTGTTCTCCAACGACGCCTCGCTGCTGATCCCGGTAGCCGCGTTGACCACCGACTCGGAGAACACCACCGGCGCGCCCTACCTCGCGATGGGCTGGCCCCAGACGATCGCCTCCACCGACGACCCGAGGACCAACTTCGGCACCGACCTGCGGGCCTTCTTGACCCTCGTCGCCACCCGGGACGAGACCAAGGTCCGCGTCGAGCTGAGCACGGCGATCATCGGAGACGGAGAGGGAGGCCGGATCCAGCCGACCAAGGCGGGCAAGGTGCTCGAGCTGACCCTCAACGCCTTCGAGGTGGTCAACCTCGAGACCGGCGGCTTCGGCAAGGACGCCGACTTCACCGGCACGCGGGTGGAGACCGACAAGCCGCTGGCGGTCTTCTCCGGCTCGGAGGCCTCGGACGTGCCGGCCCCGGTGGACCTCACCGTCCGGCGTTGCTGCGCTGACCACCTCGAGCAACAGCTCTACCCGATCACGACCCTCGGCCGAACCTTCATCGTGCTGACCACCCCGTCGCGCAGCGCGGCCCTGGCCGAGGCCGGCGCGAAGATCCAGCCGAACGTGGAGAAGGAGTACTTCCGCATCCTCGCCGCCTCGGAGTT
>JAUVBO010000295.1 GCA_030591195.1 Pseudomonadota bacterium | reverse complement strand
CGCGGCCGTTGGTGACGACGATCGCCAGCGGGATCGCGTCGAGCAAGCCGGCGAGCAGTCCCTCATCCTGGCTGGGGCCCGACGGGGGCGTCGACAGGGTCCAGTACCGCCGGAGGGCCATCTGGACGCTGCGCCGCAGTGGGTCGAGGCTGCCGAACGGCTTGATGATGTAGTCGGTGGCGCCCAGCCGGAGCGCCTCGGTCGCGGACTCCAGCGACGGGAAGGCAGTGATGATCACCACCTCGGTCGCTTGGCGGTGCTGCTTGGTCCAGCGCGTCAGGGCCACGCCATCGAGCCCGGGCATCTGGACGTCGGTGATCAGCAGCGGGAAGTGCTGGTCCCGAAGAATGTCTCGGGCGCGACGCCCGTTGGCCACCGCGGTAACCGGATGGCCCATCTCCCCGAGCTCGCGCTCGAGCAGCAGACGCACGTCGTCGTCATCCTCGGCCACCAGGATCGGGCTGGTCTTTGCTTTCGGGAGCTCGCCGTCCACCGAAACCGTCCTCCGGGCAGTTGCTGCCCCCCCTATGCTGCAAAACGTGGGCCAGCGGCCAGGCCTGCAGATGGCATCCTTCTACCCGAGGAGCACATAGCTCGGCAAGGCGGCAAAAAGGAAAAAAACTGCGCGAGCTGTAACTTGCAACGTTACGCATCGTGTAACGGGAGCAGGTCCGTGGCGCGGACTCGCTCGACCATCGACCCGGTGAGCCAGAACGTCGAGGGTGGCGCTGGGGATCAGGCGTCGGCCACCGGCAGCGCCACGGTGAAGGTCGCGCCGCCACCCGGCGTCGGCGCGTGGGCCAGGGTCCCGCCGTGGGCCTCGATGATGCTGGAGGTGATCGACAGGCCCAGGCCCGTGCCCTGGCCCTCTGGCTTGGTGGTGAAGAACGGATCGAAGATCCGCGCCAGGTGCTCGGCGGCCACGCCCGGGCCGCTGTCGGCGATGGCGATGCGGATCCAGCCGTCGTCGTGGACCGCCCGCAGCACCAGCTGCCGCTCGGCGCCGTCGGCCAGCTCGTCCAGCGCATCGCGGGCGTTGACCAGCAGGTTCAGAAACGCCTGCTGCAGCCGCTGGGCGTCGCCCTCCACCTCGGGCAGGGGAGTCAGCTCGAGCCGCAGGGCGATCCCGTGGCTGTCAAGCTGCGGCGCGATCAGCGCCAGCGCCTCGTCGAGCGCGCCGAGCGGGTCGACCCGGGTCCGCGTCATCGGCGCCTCGCGCGAAAAGACCCGGACGTTGTCGAGCATCCGGGTCATCCGCTGTGACGCCTTGAGGATCACCCCGAGCTCGTCGGCCCACTTGGCGATCGGGTCGTCGCCTCGGCGCAGCAGCCGCTCGGCAAAGCCCTGGATCGCCACCACCGGCTGGCTCAGCTCGTGGACGATGCCCGCGCCGAGCTCGCCGATGGCGGCCAGCTTGGCGGAGTGGACCAGCTGGTCCTGGGTCGCCTCGAGCTGCCGGTAGGCCTCGGCCAGCTCGAGGTGGGTCCGCTGCTGCTCGGCGTGGCTGGCGACGTTCTCGAGCGCCGCCTCGGCGGTGGCGCAGACAAAGCGCGCCACCCGCCGCTCGTCATCGTCGAACAGCGCGCTGACCTGGTCGTGCGTCAAGTAGAGGCAGTAGCGCGGCCGACGGGCCTCTGACAGCGGCACCGCCATCGCCTGCCGCGCCCCCGAAAGCAGCATGCTCTCGGCGGGCGGGGGCTGGTCCAGCCCCGGCGCCTCGACCACCGGCTGCTGGGCCCGCATCGCCCGGTGCACCAGTGACAGGCTGTAGGGCATGGTCGCGGCGCCGGCGAGGATCCCCACCGGTGGGCCGGCGGGGTCGTCGCCGAGGTCGAGTAGCAGGCTGCTGCGCGGCCGCAGCAGGCTCACCGCGGCGTCGTGAGTCGCGGCCAGCACCGCCTCGCGATCCCGGGCGGTGGCGATGCGGCGGCCAGCCTCGAGCAGACCCTCGAAGCGGTCGACCATCGACAGCGTCGCCGGCTCGGCCTGGCCCTCGGCGTGCGGGGTCTCGAGCTCGGCGACCACCTCGCCGCTGGCGAAGTCGCTGCCGATCGCCGCCAGCTCCTCGAGGGCTCGCGAGCGGTCCTCGGCCGCGCCCGGCCAGCCGAGGGCCAGGCCGAGCCGGCCCCGGGCGAGCAGGGTCTGGGCCGCCTCGTAGCGCGCTTCCAGCTCGTGGGCCGCTGCGAGGCTCCGATCGAGGTAGCGCCGGGCGGCTCGGACCTTGCCCCGGGCCGCTGCCACCAGCCCGCGCTCGCGCCAGGCGTGGGCCCGGTGGTTGGGAAACCGCCAGCCGATCAGACACGCCCGGCGCGCCGCGGCCGCGGCCTGCGACAGGCAGCGCTCGGCCTCGTAGGGTGGCGTGTTGGGCGCCGTGGCCTGCAGGCGCAGGGCCGTGGCCAGCCAGCCGTTGGTCGGCAGGACAAGATCCTGAAAGACCTTGTGCTCGCGGGTGTACCGCCGGTCGGCCTCGAGCAGCGCGGCCGCTTCGTCGTGCCGCCCGACGCGGAGCAACCGGACCGCCCCCGCCTGGTTGACGATGCTGCGCTCTATGCCGTCGAGGGCCGGGTGCGCCACGCGCCAGGTCAGCCGTCCGGCGAGGGCCACGGGCAGGCGGCCGCCATCGGCCATCACCAGCATCCAAAGCGCCCCGGCCTCGGGCAGGGTGAGCATCCCCGACGCGTGGCTCAGCGCGATCAGCTCCCGGCCGACCGCGGCGGTCGCGGGCAGCTCGCCGAGCCGGTAGTGGCAGAAGCCGAGGTGAGCCAGGGCCGAGATTACCTCCCAGCTGTCGCCACATCGCCTGAGCAGCGGCAGGGACTCGGAAAGCTGTCGCTTTGCGTCACGATAGCGACCAGCGACGTACGTCGCCGCACCGCCGTTGTGCAAGGCTACCCCTTGTCCGAACGCATCACCGATGCCGAGCGCGCAGGCGTGAGCCTTTTCCGCTCGGGCGATCGCCACGTCGAACAGCGAGGTGGTCGACAGGATCGCCGCGTCGTTGGCGTAGGCCCAGGCCAGGTCGGGCGACGGGGGATACCGCTCAGCGCGGTTGACCCGGATCAGCTGAGATAGCAGTGCCAGGACGTTGTCGTGACTGAAGTAGTGCGCGTGGGTGAGCAGCATGTGCAGCCGGCCGGCCAGGGCCGCTTCCTCGGCGTCCTCGAGCGTCTCGCGGCCGACGAAGCGGGCTGGCCACGCCCGGTGCAACCCCTGCCGGCAAAGCTCACCGATGGCGCGCCGCACGAGACCCCCGCCGGTCTGGGGAAAGGGCAAGCCCAGCAGCTCGAGCGACTGCGTGGCCAGGTTCGTGGCCTCGGCGAGGTGGCCGTGGCGAAAGGCCATCTGCCCGAGCAGCCCCTGGATCCGCGCCTGATCGAGACGACGGGTGGCCAGCGTCAGGGCCTGCTGCAGGACGCGCTTCGCCTCGTCGTGGCGGTCGCGCATCATCAGCACCTCGCCGAGCCCCTCGGCGATCTGCATCCGCACGCTCTGGTCGGCGTCGGCCGCGCCGCGGAGCGCGATGCGGTACTGGTGCTCGGCGACCTCGAGGGCGTGGCTGCGGCGTGCCTGACTGGCGGCCTCGAGGGCGAAGGGCAGCGCTTGAACAGGAGCGCCCGCGGCGTCGAAGTGGTAGGCGATGGCGTAGGCGTCGGGCGGCTGCTGTTTCAGCCGGTGCTGGGCCGCGCGCCGGTGTAGCGCCCGAGTCCGCTGCTCGGACAGGCCGGCCAGCAGCTGCTCTCGCAGCTTGTCGTGGACGAACTGCCACCGCACACCGGCAGCGTCGGGCCAGACCAGGTGGCGCCGCCGCGCCTCGTCGAGCGCCTCGCGACAGCGGCCCGCGTCGCTCTCGGCGACCTCGGCCAGATCGTCGAGGTCGAAGGTCCGGCCGAGCACCGCCCCGACCACGAGGGCGCGGTTGACCTCGGGCTCGAGCGACCGCAGCCGCTGGCCGAGCAGCGCGCCGGCTCTGTGTGACGTCTGGATCGCCGCCAGCGCCGCTGGCTCCACCTGCCACCCCGCCTCGGACGCCGTCAGCGCATCGGCCTCCCACAGGCCCCACAGCGCCGAGCTGGCGACGAAGGGGTTTCCTCGCGAGAGCTGGGTCACGGCGTCGAGCACCGGCTCGGGGAGGGCGCCGGACATGCTCTGCAGCAGCTGGCGCAGCTGTGCGTCATCGAGCGGGTCGACCGGGATCGAGGCCTGGGGCTCGAGCTGGCGCAGCAGGTGCGTCTCGTCGACCTCCTCGCGGCGGAAGGCGACGACGACCGTTAGCTGGCGCCCTTGGCCGGGTGGGCTTGGCCGCCGCTGCCAGGCGGCGACCAGCTGCAGGGTCTGCTCGTCGAGCCACTGGGCGTCGTCGAGGATCAGCAGCGCTGGCGCCTCCGGGCTGCCGAGGGCGTGAACCAGCTCGAACAGCGCCGCGAGGCTGGCGCCCTCGCCGAAGACTGGCGGCTCGCTGTCCTGTCGCTCGGTCTCGGCCCCCACGACCCCTTGCAGCAGCGGCAGCACCATCGCCAGCACGTCCCGCCAGGGCGCGAGCTGCTGCCGGAGCCGCGCCGCCAGCTCGCCGTCGGTCGCGCAGAGGGCGACCAGCTGGGCCGCGGTGCCCTCGAGCGCCTGGAACGGTCGCAGCGCCACCCGGTCGGTGCCCTGGCCCCAGAAGGTCTGCACCCCGAGCGCTGCCGCGCGCCGGGCCGCCTCCTGTAGCAGGCGCGACTTGCCGCTGCCCGACTCGCCCTCGACCAGCACCAGCGCGCCATCGCCCGCCGCCGCCCGGGCGACCAGCCGCTCGAGCTCGACCAGCTCGGCGTCGCGTCCGACCAGCGACGGCTCGGTGAGCTCGGTCCGGCCGCGGTCGATCACCGGCTCGGGGGGCTCCTCGCCGCGATCGAGGGCGTGCTCGATCGCCTCGAGGTCGGCGAGCGCGGCCTCGGCGCTCTGGTAGCGGTCCCGCGGCTCCTTGCGCAGCAGCCGCAGCACCAGCGCCTCGAGCGCCCGGGGCAGCGCCACGCCCGGTCCGTTCGATCCCGGGCCATTTGATCCCTGGGACCGCAGGCCGGGCGGCTCGGCGTTGAGGTGCAGCCGCAGCACCTCGCCCAGGGTGTCGGCCGTAAACGGCGGCCGGCCGGCGAGGCACTCGTAGATCACCACGCCGGTGGCGTAGAGGTCAGCGCGCCGGTCGACCGCGGTGTGGACCAGCCCGGCCTGCTCGGGTGCCATGTAGATCGCCGTCCCCACCAGGGCGTCCTGGTCGTGCGGGTCGATCGACGGGCTGTGGGCCAGGCCGAAGTCGATCAGCGTCGCGGCCGCGACCGGCTCGCCCTGCACGACGATGTTGGCCGGCTTGACGTCGCGGTGCAGCACCTCGCGTCCGTGGGCGACGCTGAGCGCCTCGAGGACGCAGCGACCGACCGTCAGCGCCTCGTCG
>JAUVBO010000234.1 GCA_030591195.1 Pseudomonadota bacterium | reverse complement strand
TGTGCGGCGATTGCAGGATCAGCGAAGTAAAAGTGGAAGGTCGGCATTGTTGAATCTAGGATCATAGCTTGGCAATGCTCCCAGACGAACAGGAGCGAGGGCGTCGGCCCGGCGAACCAGGGCTCGACGGTGAGACCGGAGCACCCTTGCGAGCCTACCTGCGGCTGTTCTGGGCCCGCAAGTGGCTGATAATAGGCGTAGTAGCGGTCCTGGTCTCGACCGTCGCCGCCTGGTCCTATCGCCAGACGCCGATCTATCGCTCCAGCATCGCGCTGATAGTAGATCAGCAGATGCCGCGGATCCTCAACAAGGTCCGTGACGTCGTTGACATCTCCCCCCATGCGTATCGCGACGTTGCCACCTGGATGGCGACCCAGACCAGCGTGGCCTGCGGCACCGAGGTGGTCGCACGCGTGGCCAAACGGCTGAACCTTCCCAAGACCGACGAATTCTGGCCGATCGGCACGCCGAAGCGGCGTCGAACGCTGGCCGCTGCGACGGGGCGGCTGGCTGGCACTGTCAGCTGCACAGGACGGAAAAAGGCCAGTATCCTCGACATCTCGGTCACCCACCCAAGCCCCCGGATGACGGCCAAGCTCGCCAGCGCGATGGCGCAGGCCTACATGGACCACAACGTCGAGCACAAGCTGTCGTCGACCACCGTCGCGGTCAAGTGGCTTGCCAAGCAGCTCGGCACGCTGAAGGCAAAGCTGAACAAGGCGGAGGAAGCGCTCTACGACTTCCGCAAGAAAAACGATCTGATCTCCTTCACCCTCGCTGACAAGCGCGGACTGCTCACCGGGCGACTACGCCGTCTGTCAGCTGACCACAGCGGGATCCGCAGCCGGCGGCTCGCGATCGTGGCCGAGCTCGAGCAGCTGGGGAAGCTCGACCTGGACAAACCCGGTGTCGTGCCGGTGCTCAAGCTGCTTCGCACCCAGCTCGTCGACCGGCTCAAGCTGCAGCTGACGTCCGAGCGGCAGAAGCTGAAGGAGCTGTCGGACCGTTACCTGTCGAAGCATCCACAGGTGATCGCGCAGCAGACGCGGGTGTCGGAGGCGCGTGAAGCCCTGGCCCAGGAGCTCCGCAACATCGTCGCTGGCATCAACCGGGAGCTCGCCAAGACCAAGCGCAACGAGCAGCTGCTGGCCGGGGCGATGGGTGAGACCAAGCGCGAGGCCTTCGAGGTCAACAAGCGGGTGATGGCCTACCACCGCCTCGAGCGTGAAGCCGAGTCGGCCAAGAAGATCTACCAGATGGTCCTGTCGCGGATGACCGAGAGTGAGCTCTCCGGTCAGCTACGGGCCAACAATGTCCGCTTGCTCGAGGGCGCCTTCGTGCCTGGCGTGCCGATCTCCCCGCGTACCAAGCGCAACCTGTTGCTGGCGCTGGTGCTCGGGATCTTCGGCGGGATGGGGCTGGTGCTGCTGCTCGAGATGCTCGACGCCAGCGTCGTCTCGCCCGAGGACGTGCAGGCCGCCGACCTGGTCTACCTCGGATCCCTGCCGCCGGTGGAGGGGACCCCGGTCGGCAGCATGGCGGCCATGGCGAGCGGCGCGGAGAGCGTGCGCGAGCTCGTCGCGCAGCAGTACCCGCGCAGCCGCGCCGCCGAGGACTGCCGGGCGATCCGGACCAACCTGCTGTTCGCCTCGCCCGACCGGGCGCTCAAGACCCTGGTGGTCACCAGCCCGACCAAGAGCGAGGGCAAGTCGCTGACCGCCACCAACCTCGCGTTCGTCATCGCCCAGCAGGGCAGCAAGGTGCTGCTGATCGACGCCGACATGCGCAGCCCAACCCTGCACCGGATCTTCGGCGTGCCGAGGAACGAGGGACTGTCGACCGCGCTCAAGGGCGAGGTGGAGATCTCGCGGCTAGTCAAGCACACCGAGACGGAAAACCTCTTCGTGCTGCCCGCCGGCGAGCTGCCGCCCAACCCGGCCGAGCTCTGCCACAGCCTCCGGCTTCGGCGGTTGCTGGCCGGGCTCGGCGATCGTTTCGACCTGCTGATCATCGACACCCCGCCGGTGTTGCCAGTCACCGACGCGGTGGTCCTGAGCGCATTTTGCGACGGAACCCTCTTGGTCGCCCGCGCCGGGCAGACGGCCAAGGAGGCGCTGCGCACCACGGCCCGGCGGCTGATTGACGTCGGTGCCAAGCCGCTTGGGTGCGTGATCAACGAGCTCGATCCGCTGGGGCCGCGCTACCGCTACCGCTATGCCCGGTCGGTCTACGCAGCGGGCTACGAGGTCACGCCCGGGCCGGCCGAGGCCAAGGACTGACCGAGGGGGCCTAGTCTGCCTGACCTGGGGCTCCCTGCCCGGGTCAGAGGATATCGACGCGAGTCCCGGGTCCCGGGACATCCCGCCAGGGTGCTGCTGCTCGTCGCCTTGCGCTTGGTTGCCCGCAACGCCACGGCCGCACGTGATATCCTCGTGCCTCGATGACAGCTGAACGCTCGATCAACGCGCAGACGATCCTGATCGTCGACGACGAGGCCGAAAACGTCCGGGTCCTCGGCAGGGCGCTCGAGGAGGTGGCCAAGGTGCGCGGCGCCAGCTCGGGCGAGGCGGCCCTCGAGATCCTCGGCTCGGGCGAGGCGATCGATCTCGTGCTGCTCGACGTGATGATGCCGGGCCTGGATGGGCACGAGGTCTGCCGGCGAATCAAGGCCGAGCCCGCGACCCAGGGGATCCCGGTGATCTTCGTCACCGCCAGGAGCAGCGAGCAGGACGAGGCGGCGGGCCTGTCCCTCGGCGCGGTGGACTACATCACCAAGCCCTTCCGCCTGCCGATCCTGCGCGCCCGGGTGAGGAACCACCTCGAGCTCAAGCGCAAGACGGACCTGCTCGAGCGCCACGCGATGTTCGATGGGCTGACGTGCATCCCCAACCGCCGGCGCTTCGACAAGACCCTCGTGCAGGAGTGGCGGCGGGCTGCGCGCGCGGGCAACCAGCTCTCGCTGGTGATGATCGAGGTCGACTTCTTCGAGCAGTACCGGGAGAGCAACAGCCACGTGGCGAGCAACATCTGCCTGGCGCTGGTCGCGGGCACGCTCGATGGCGCCGTGGGCCGCGCCGGTGACCTCGTGGCCCGCTACGGCAGCCAGCAGTTCGCCGCCTTGCTGCCCGGCGCCGATCCCGAGACCGCGCGTCAGGCAGCCGAGAAGATGGCCGCCGCGGTACGATCGCTGAAGCTCAAGCACCGCGGCTCGAAGATCGGCGACCACGTCACCGTCAGCCTCGGCGCGGCGTCGACCCAGCCGCGCAGCGACGGGCAGCCGCTGAGCCTCGTCACCGCCGCTGACGAGGCGCTGGGTCGGGCAAAGGGTCGCCGCGGCCGGGATCGGGTCGAGGCGGAGTGACCGACCGGGAGTGACCGACCGGGAGTCGTGCCGCAGGCCGGGCCGTCTAGCTGCAGCTCAGATGGTCAAGAAGGAGGCGAGGGCCGCGGCGGTGGCGTCGTCGACCTCGATGAACTGGATCGCCATCCCGGACGGATGCCCGTTTCCCGTGGCGTCGACCACTCGGCGTACCACCCCCGTGATCGCCGTCGCCCGGGAGCCGTCCGGCAGCAGGATGAGCTGACATGGCGTGTCGATCGCATCGACGATCTCCGTCGTCACGAAGACCCCGCCGCGGCTGAGATCCGTGGCGGTGGCGTCGCAGATTATCAACGGACTGGTGTACAGCCCGGGGATGTCTACCAGGATGCGCGGATGCCGGCGCCGGTCGCCGGAGACGGGGATCTTCACGGTGAGAGACATCGCGCGGCCTGGTGGCCAGCGGTAGCCGCACTCGGTGCATACCTCGTCGTTGATCGATACGGCGGTCCGGCAGCGCGGACAGGTCTGGACCGTCGGCATCGCCTGCTGATCACAGGCGTCCGCCTGATTGGTCCCTCGGTCGTCGTCGAGCTCCGAGACGATGCGGACGCCGAGCGACCGGTTGCCAACTTGCAGGGTGTCCCCATCGGCCAGAGGCTGTACGCCGCTGAGGCTCTGGCCGTTGATCTGGGTTCCGTTGGTGCTGCCAAGGTCCTCGGCCGTCACGCCACCCGCGTCCGCTGTCAGCCGCAGGTGGCTCCTGGAGACGGTCGCATCGTTGAACCGTATCCGGCACTCCAACCCCCTGCCGATCAGGGTTTCCCCATGCAGGTCGATGCTGTCACCGCGGTACTCGAGCGTCGCTCGAGCTGTCGTCCCGTCGATTTCCATCTGGGGATTCTGCCAGAAAGGTGCATGGCCCGTCGTTGGACAAATGCGGGACATCTCAAATTTATCCCCGCAGGCAGACCAACAGAGACGTGCGACAATGCTCGCGAGGTCCCCGGAGGGACGTTGCGGACGATGCGTTATCAAGCAGTCGGAATCGAGGGACTTGCTCTGACGGTGGCGCTGGTCGCCGGCGGCTGCTTGCTGCTGTTGGTCGGGGGATGCCAGGATCGAGCGGTCTGTGATGGTGATCCTCCGGAGCTTCGACGACCCGCGGGCTGGACCGTCCGGAGTCACTGTCCTGGCGAAAAAGCCGACTACGACAGGGTCTTCGACGAGACGCGGGTTCACCGAATCGACATCACCATGGCCCCGGCGCACTACAAGAATGCCAGCGATGATCTGCGAGACAAGCTCGCCCAACTAGACCCCGGAGAGGCCTTCCCTGACCCGATATGGGTCCCGGTCGACCTGAGGTACGACGACTTGTCCTGGGGCAAGGTCGGGATGCGATACCGGGGCAACACCTCCTTGGCGCAGGCCTGGCAGGCGGGGATCCAGAAGCTCTCGTTTCGGCTCAGCATCGACAAGTACGAGGGCCAGAATCCCGAGCTGCAAGACCAGCGGTTCTTCGGCTTCAAGAAGCTGGTCTTTGCCAATGGCTATGGGGACCCCTCCTTGATTCGAGAGAAGCTAGCGCTCTCGATCTTCGAAGCGGGTGGCGTGCCCGTGGCCAAGGGGGTCTTTGTCCGGGTCTACGTCGACAGCGGCCTGGGGCTGCAATACTACGGCCTGTACACCATGATCGAGGACCCTTCGAACAAGATGCTCGAGTCGCGGTTCGGGCACGACGGCGGCAATCTGTACAAGCCTGAGGGGAATGGCGCTCGGTTGAAGACCTTCGTCCGGGAAAGCATGACCAAGAAGACCAACGAAGGTGCTGCTGATTGGAGCGAGGTGGTCGCCCTGATCGAGGCCCTCCACGCCGACCGGACAGACGCCCCAGCGTGGCGTGAAGCGCTGGAGAAGGTCTTCGACGTGGCGGGTTTCTTGAAGTACCTGGCGATCAACCAAGCGATGCAGAACTGGGATTCCTACGGGTTCATGGCGCACAACTACTATCTCTACGCCGACCCGGGCAAGAGAGACCGCTTGGCCTGGATCCCCTGGGACCTGACGGTGGTGATGACGCCGATGGTGATCGATCAGGTGGATACTGGCTCTGTGTTGTTGGCGGAGGTCAGCTCTGACTGGCCGCTGATCCGGTACGTCCTGGACGACGCCGAGTACCTCCAGATCTACAAAGATCAGCTCGAGGTGGCGCTGGAATCCCCACTCTCGATGAGCGATGTGTTGGCCAAGATGGATGCTTACCACGATCTGATCAAACCCCACGTGGTTGGCACGGATGGCGAGACGGCGCCATACTCCACCCTGTCTGGCTCGACAGTGTTCGAGCAGTCGTTGAGCGGAGGCACCGATCCGCTCAAGCCCCACTTGAGGTCCCGGCACTCCGCGGTCTGGAGTGCGCTTGGGTTGTGAGGATCAGCA
>JAUVBO010000397.1 GCA_030591195.1 Pseudomonadota bacterium | reverse complement strand
TTGAACCATCGCCTCAGCCTCTCGACGAGGCTCGGTGAGGGGAGCTGCCGCGCGGTGTCGGGCTCGTGGTAGGCGCGCCGGCAGATGTAGCAAAGTCCCAGGTCTTCGAAGCTCCCGCGGGGCGTCGACGAGCCGGCATCGTGGAAGTGCACCCCCATGAACGCGCCCAGGTGGTGAAGGGCACCGGCGAGGCAGCTCGAGCCGCTGCGATAGACGCCCAGCACCGCCAGCGGCGCGGGTTCGGTTCTGGTCGTGACCGTGGGCGGTCGTCGCGGCGAGGGGTGCGGATCCCCTCGGCTGGGATTCGTCGCGGCGAAGGGCAGGGGCCGGCCGAGCGCTCGCGCGACCAGCTCCAGTAGCTCGTACTCGGGCGACAGCACCTCGCGTGCCTGCTGTAGCTCGTGATCGGCGAGCTCACTCGCGACGCCGAAGCGCCGCTCGTGCCGCTCGGTCAGTGGGAGCTCGAGCCGTCGGGCCAGCTCGGCGAGGTCCGTGGCGAAGGTCTCGGTGAAGCACACGGCCGAGCAGGCCGCGATGCGCTCCGCGGCCTGCTCGATCTCGAAGTCGGGCGAGAACATGAACAGCTGTCGCAGGAGATGCTGCCGGGGGATCCGGGCCAGGAACGCCGCGAAGTCCTGCCCCAGCCAGGGCAGCTCCCTGCCGAGCCCTGCGAGGAAGGGTTCCTCGAGGCGCGCCCGAGGATCGTCCCGGGCGAAGCGCAGGTACCGGTAGTGAGAGACGATCCGCTTGACCGGGTCTCGCAGGATCGTCACGGTGAAGGTCCGCTCGGGCAGCTCGAGAGCATACGCGGGCTCGTGGGAGTTGGCGAAGAGGTAGTCGCCGGCCTCGATCAGCCCGCGGTCGTCTCGGACGAATACCATCCCGCCCTGGCGGACCTGGGCGCGGTTGCCGACCGACTTCAGCTCGAGTCCGGCAAGGTTCCAGAAGGCCGAGTTGAGGCTCGTGCCCGCGGTCTTGCGCACGTGGTGGTGGAAGACCCGGCGGTAGCCCTCGCCGAGGACGGGGGGGCCGCTCACCGCGTGCCCCGCGAGCCGAACTGGCTCTCCTGGTTGAGATCGTAAGCGTTATTCCGGCTGGCGTCGTCGCGCTCCCAGGTGCACCGGCCGGTGTGCAGCGCGGTGATGACATCGAAGAATGCCGACTGGTAGCCCCGGGCCAGGGAGCGGCTGGCGAGCTCGAGCTCGAAGTGCGCCGCCGACGGGTCGAAGCGCCCGACGTCACGGATCGCCGCGGTCCTCAGCATCGAGGGTCGCAGCGAGTAGTGTGGCCACCAGGCGTTGCTCAGCGTCCCCGGGGGGTGGCCAACAAAGAGCGCCGCGTGCTCGTCCGTGTCTTGAGGGAGGTGTTGATGGAGCCGGTACCTCAGGCCCGCCTTGCGCGTGCGCTTGACCAGCCCACCGATCAGCTCGCGGCAGCTCAACGCCTCGCCGTAGCTGCGGTTGAAGAGCACCTGCCCGATGCGGCGGCTGTCGCCGAGGATCGCCAGCGCCTCGTCGACGTAGCACCGCTCGTCGAAGAAGAGCCAGTCATCCTCGAGGTGGACCCACCAGGGGCTGTCGACCAGATCGAGCAACGCGTTCATGCTCTGGGCGTGCCCCTTTTGCCGGGCGTCCTTCCAGACGAACTCGAAGAACGGGTAGCGCTGCGTCATCACCTGGCGGTCGTCGTCGCTCGAGCTGTCGTCGATGCAGACCCAGCGTCCGATCCGCTCGGCGTCGCGGCAGGTGTTGAGGAAGGAGTTGACGGTGTCGCAGAAGAGGTCGAGCCGCTTGCAGGTGGTGATCGTCAGGGTGACCTGACAGCGCGTCTTGCCGCCACGCCGGCGTCTCCGCTGCGCCAGCCGCTTTGCGCGCGGCTCCGGATAGCGGCTGCGCTCGTCCAGGAGCTGCGCCACCGCGAAGTCGCGGTTTCTGACCACCCGCGCCCGGTCCTCCTCGCCAGCGAGATCCTCGGCGAGGATCTCGGCGCAGAGGTCGAAGCTCTCCTTCGCCCGGTCGGTGTAGAAGGCGGCGATGGCGAGCTCGTCCTTGGCCCGGAAGTCGTAGACCTCCCGGTCCACCGACGGGCGACCCCCTCGCGGTAGCGGGATCTCGGTCGCCATCCTGGCGAAGCGGTAGGCGAGGTGGTGGCGTCCGGCCTGGCGGTATCGCTGGGCGACGCGGTGCAGCGGCTCGGCCCGGGTCGGCCGCCGCTCGTGGGCGCAGAGGTAGGCGTCGAGCACCTGCTCCCACGGCCGGTTCAGCGCCTCGAGGCAGCCAGCGATCCCCATCAGCGCCAAGAATCCGTCGTCACTATCGTCCCGGTCGGGTGCGCTGGACTGAATCGCGCGGTAGAGCTCGAGCGCCTGCAGATGGTCTCCGGCCTCGAAGCAGCGCTGGGCGTCCTCGTGCACCACGTCTCCCGGCGTGCGGTTGGGATCTTGCTTGGTTGACATCGGTCCCCGTCATTCTGGCAGGCGGCAGGCGGTTCCATCAAGGAGTGAACCAGCGGTACCATCGGCTCATGTGCCAGCTGTCCAAGGCCGAGGACGCAGCCGATCCGCCGGGCGACGCCAGGCTGATCACCTTCTCGGTCACCACCTGCAAGCGGCTCGACGTCTTCTGTCGCGCGATGGACAGCTTCCTGCGTTGCTGCACCGACACGCACTTGATCGGCCGGTGGGTCTGCGTCGACGACAACTCGAGCGACGCCGACCGCGCGGTGATGACGCAGCGCTACCCCTTCTTCGAGTTCGTCTGGCACGGTCCTGCCGAGCGGGGCCACGCCCGATCGGTCCGCAGGATCTGGCAGCTCTGTGCCACCGAGCTGCTCTTTCACACGGAGGACGACTGGGAGCTGACCGAGCCGCTGAGCCTGGCCGAGCTGGTCGACGCCCTCGGCGCCGCCGATCAGGTGATCCTCTGGCGCTTCGGCCTCGATCGCGACTGGGCCTTCAACCCGCGCCATGTCGAGCTCGTTGGACCGCACGAGGAGATCGCCCGGAGCCTCGGGTTCGAGACCCGCCCGAAGGACGAACAGGGGTGGTGGTGGCCCGGGTTTTCGCTCAATCCGTCGTTGATCCGCATTGGCCGCGCCCGAGGGCTCGTGGCGCAGATCCCCGACGGCGAGCGCTTCGAGTTCGAGTACGCCCTGCGCCTGCACCAGGCCGGGTTCATGGTTTGTCTGCACCCGGTGGCGGGCATCAATTCCCTGGGGGACGTCCCGGCCTACGTCCTCAACGAGGCGCAGCGAGACCACGACCCGCACGACCTGGTGGTCCGCATGGCCGCCCACTGCGCCTCCGCGCCTGAGCGCGCGATCGAGATCGGCCGGCACCTCGATCACGATCGTCTGACCCTCGACGAGGACCTCGACGCCCATCACGCCCTCGCGGCGGCCCAGTGGTACGTGGACCGGGTGGCGGGGCGCGAGACCCTGGGGCGGATGTGGCGTCGTTTCGCGGCGAGCGGTCGCCTGTTCACGACCGGGATGGCGGCGCTGCTGAAGCACTACGGCGAGACCTGGGAGAGCGTGGTGCTGAGCTCGACAGCCGCGCTGGATCAGGCAGCAGTCGCTCCGCCGGTCACCGGTCCGGAACCGGTCACCCTCGGTATCATCGGCGGCGAGCGGTTCGCGTCGCCGCTGGTGGCGCTGGGGTCTTTTCGAGCCCTGTGCACTGATCGGCAGCTGATCAGTCGATCGATCTGCGTCGCTGCCTGCTCCGACGAGGATCGCGCTCAGATCGCGCGGCGGTTCCCCCGGGTCGAGCTGGTCGAGACCGCGACCGGTCGCGGCGCCCAGCTCCGGACACTGGCCGAGCTGAACCGCTCGCCGTTCGTCTTCCTGATCGACGGTGACCACGAGTTCTTCGAGCCGTCGGACTTCATCAGCCGTTGTCAGCACGCCCTCTCGGTGTCGGAGTCGGTGGGGCAGTGCCTGGTCAACGCCGGCTATGCCGACTCGCCGGACGTTCGGGAGATCGTCGGCATGCCGTTTCGGCACCGGGGGCAGTCCTTCGTCGCGCACCTCTATGCGCCGGACCGCGACCGGCCCGGGTTCCAGTGGCCCCATTTCCGCCTGCGGCCGTCGCTCGTTCGCCGTGAGGCCCTCGAGCTGGTGGCGCGGACAGCGGATGGCCCGTCATTCGAGCACGAGCTCGCTCGACGCTACGCCGACGCCGGGTGGATCTCGGTCTTCCTCCCCGGGGTCTACCACTGCCCAGCCGAGCCATGAGACAGGGCCGATTGACGCGACGACAGGCCACCGCTATTATTTCGGCTCCGAACAGCTGAATCTCTCGCAGTACAGAAGAGCACGTTGATGAAAGACCAAGATCCGAAACGACTCGGCCGTCGCGAATTGCTCGAGCAGGCCATCCCATCCGACGCACTGACTGAGCAACCGGACGAGGGGCCCCGCGGGCCAGCTCCGGAGGTCGGCCGACGGGTGGTCCTGCAGGGCGCCCTCGGCGTCGCGGGTGTGGTCGTCCTCAGCCGCTGCGGCGGCGCTGACGGCGCGACGGGGCTCGAAGGTCCTGCGGGGCCGGCGGGTGCCGATGGCGAGCGTGGCCCCGAAGGGCCCGCCGGCGCCGACGGCAAGGATGGCGTCGACGGCAAGGACGGCGTGGATGGGGCCGAAGGTCCTGCGGGCCCGACTGGCCCAACCGGTCCGTCCGGCGAAGGCGTAGGCATCCCGGGCCCGACCGGACCGGCGGGCGCACAGGGCGTGCCGGGCGAGGAGGGTCCGACGGGACCGGCTGGCGCGGTCGGACCCAC
>JAUVBO010000171.1 GCA_030591195.1 Pseudomonadota bacterium | reverse complement strand
TCCTGCGGAACCGTCACGCTTCGGTCGGCTCCCGCTGACAATCTGGGCGCCTGCGCCAGAACATCGGAGTCTAGGCCGGCGCAGGTCCCCTTTCAACCGCAATCGCTGGACGGGCGGCACCCCCCAAAGAATGCGGGTTCTATCCGGTACGCCGCCGCGTGCTGATCCGGCTCGGATTAGCTCAGATGTGACCGATCCAGACGATCGGCCGCGGGCGCAAACCCGCGGGCCGCGGACCTGAGCTCGCGGCGCCCCAGGTCGAAGTCCAGCCGCGCCGCGAGAGCAGCGCCACCACGCCGATCGGCACCGCTCCAGCCCAGCTGAGCAGCAGCCGCCGGCTCACCGACCGTGAGGTCCGATCACTCTTCTTCCGGGTAGCCATCCACCAGATCCTCGAGGGTTAGCTTACGCCCCTGGTCGCCGGAGAGGAAGTCCTCGGCGTCGGCCATCGCCTCGCCCGACTCGGCGTCCACCGTCAGGTGCTTCGGCGCCGCCTTGCCCTCCCAGCGATCGGCGCCCTCGATGCCCGCGGCGCGAGCGTTGGCCTGCCGAGCGAGCAGGCGCTTGTACCAGACCAAGAAACCGATCGGGTGGTAGGAGTAGATGTAGCCGTCCTCGGGCAACTTGGCGTGGCGCGCGACGCGCGACGTCCACCAGAGCGTCGGCTTGATCTGCCGCGCGATCAGCCGCCGACGGACGTCCGCCGAGAGCGCGGCGAAGTCCGGCACCCGCGACAGCTGGCGCTGCCAGTCGCCCGGCGTCCACTCGCTGCGGTGGCGGACCACGGTGTTGCGGAACTCCTCGCGCCGTGGGTTGCGCGCGAAGAAGCGCCGCAGCTCGATCCGCGAGAGCATCCCGTCACGCGGCTTGCCACCCTCCGGTCGGTCGATCCGCTCGATGATCGATCGCGCGCGGCAAATCCGGCTGCTCCGGCTGCCCTCGATCACCTCCCAGCCGCCCGGATCGACGCTCTGACTGATCTCCTCGGCAGAGAAGATCGCGAAGTGGATCTGCCCCCGGCGCTCGTCCTGCGGCCCGGCGAGGCCGACGTGTCCGATCGGCTCTCCAGCCTCGACGCCGTGATCGAGCAGCACCACGTCGCCGCGATCGAGTCGCGTCGCGAGCCCCCGGCGCTGGGCGAGCCAGGCCGCCGGCTTGCTGCCCCACTGATCGCCCTCGCGCTGCAAGTGGTAATAGAGCGAGAAGAAGGTGAAGGTCCGCCGCCGGCCCTCGAGCGCGTGGCGGAGCAGGACGAAGTTGCAGTCGCCGATGGAGCAAGGGGCCGCCATCCGCCCGGCCACCACCCGCCCGGCGATCGGCGCGTAGACCGGCTTGCCCTCGCTCGCCGGAAGATGCAGCCCGCCGTGCCAGAGCCGTGACCGCCCCAGCGGGCCCACTGGAAACGAGGCCGGTGCCTCCTGCTCGCTCAGGTCGTAGTAGCGTCGAGCCTGCTGCTCGAAGCCCTCGGGCTGCGGGTCGCCAGCCTCGGCGGCGCGGTCCTTGCCCGGCCGGGCGGTCAGCGGAAAGGTCAGCTGCGAGCCAACGCCACGCAACATGCGCCGGAAGTCGAAGGGGCCCGGATCCCATTTCTTGTCGCTGAGGTGGAAGTGGCCGATGAAGCCCTCGAAGCGGCGCGGCTCGTCGATGGTGGTCCAGACCAGCGCCCCGCGCTCGTCGCGAGGCGAGGTCAACGGGACCTGGAGCACCCGTGACAGCACCCGCGAGAGCTTGATCATCGCCTGGTACTGGGCGTCGGTGTAGTCGTAGGCGAGGAACTGAGCGCCGTGGACCCGGCAGGTCACCGCCTGGCGCGGCGGCAGCCCGCGCTTCTCGTAGTAGTTCGGCGAGCGAGCGGCGTCCCCGCGGTTCTGTAGCTCGAGCCCGACCGAGATCTCGTTGACCCCGCCGGCGTGGAAGGCGCAGTCAGCCAGGTCGAGGCACTGGTAGATCGTGCCGTCGTTGTCGACGAGAAAGTGCACCGACAGCCCACGCTGATTGTGCAGCACGCTGAAGCACATCTTCGCGTCGCGGCAGCCGTCGAGGTGAACGACGACCTGGCGCACCACCCGGCGCAGGCGCTCGATGCTCTGGCGCTCGCGACCCATCGTCCGCCGGTAGCGGTAGCGCAGGGTGCGGCCCTCGAGCCCCTTGGCCGGGTCGAAAGCGTGGACCTTGGACGGGTCGTCGGTGCGGTGGGGAACGTAGGCGCTGAAGCCACCCTCTTCCTCGAAGGTGACCACGGGGTGGCCGACGTCGAAGCGCCGTCCGCAGATGATGATCTCCGAGCCCATCGCGCGAAGGCTAGCATAGCCGGGCGGACCGCGGCGCGATCAGAGGTCGCAGCAGCCAGACTGGTGGTGGACCGATGGCCTGTGCTAGCTTCCCTTCATGATCCAGTCACTTGTGAGAGGGGCGCTGGTCGTCGTTCCGTTGGGCCTGATGCTCGGCAGCTGCTGCAGCGGCCCGCGCTGCCGCGAGGTCAACAGCGGTCCCGACCGCGACCGGACCCGGGCTGCGCCGATCAAGCTCGCCGAGGTCGCCAACGACGAGGTCAACGGGGAGAAAAAGGACGCCACCGACTGGAAATACGTCGAGGTCAAGCGCCCCGGCAAGCTGACGGTGACCCTGCACTGGGACAGCGAGGGCGCCGATCTGCTGCTCTCGGTCCACGACGGCATCGGCAAGCAGCTTCAGCAGGGGCTCGCCTGGGGACAGAAGGGCCGCCGGGCCGAGCTGAAGCGGGCGATGCCCGGCCGGTATTACATCCGGGTCCAGGCCGCCGGTGCCGACCGCTCGACCTACTCGGTCGAGGCCGAGCTGAAGAAGACCCCCCCGCCCCGCTGCCACGACTGCACCCCCGGCGAGCGGATCTGCCTCAAGAAGGACGGCTACGCCTTCTGCGGCGAGACACCCTACGGCTGCAACGCCTGGATCCAGACCTTCGCCTGCCCGAAAGACCAGAGCTGCAACCAGGGCAAGTGCGTCAAGGGCTGCACCGACCAGTGCAAGTCCGAGGAGCGCCGCTGCTCGGGCAGCAAGGGCTACCAGGTCTGTCGCACCGACTCCTCGGGCTGCCTGCGCTGGAGCGACGTGATCGGGTGTGCCCAGCGTCGCGTCTGCAAGGAGGCCAAGTGCGTCAAGCGCAAGCGCGGCGGCGGCAGGCCGCGCCCCGCGGTCGCGGCCACGCCAGCCGCCGGCGCCGTCAAGGGGAAGATCATCAGCATCTACCGCTTCCGCGGCCAGATGATGCTCCACATCGAGCTACCCGACGACGCCAGCGTCCGACCGGGTCAGCGCGGCCAAGTGCTCGCCGGCGGCGCCGACACGCCCGTGCCAGGCGGCGAGGTGAAGGTGATCAAGGTCTCGGGCCGCTACTGCAAGGCCCAGACGACGCTCGAGAAGCTGGGCAAGAACCGGTGGGTTCGCTTCCGCTAGCGAGGCGACGCCGATCATCGTTCTCCGCAGGACCATCGACGACCGTCGGCCGGGCGGACGCGAGGAGATAGAGCCATGTTCAGGATCGAACCCGCGACGCTGATTCGTACGCTCAACAAGCACTGCACCAAGGCGCTCGAGAGCGCCGCCGGCGTCTGTGTCTCGCGCGGCCACGCGGAGGTGGCCGTCGAGCACATGCTCTACATGCTGGTCGAGGACCCGGGCGCCGACGTCCAGCTGGTGCTGCGCCACTACGGCATCGACCCCGGCCGCCTGCAGAAGGCGATCGTCAAGCAGCTCGAGCAGGAGCCGAGCGGCAAGGGCGACCGTCCGGTGTTCTCGCCTCACCTGCTGACGCTGATCCAGGACGCCTGGACCTACGCCTCGGGCGAGCTGAAGCAGGCCAACGTCCGCTCGGGCGCCCTGTGCACCGCGCTGGTGCTCTCGCCCCACACCTACACCACCGCGCCGTTCACCTCGATGCTGGCCGAGATCCCTCGCGACGAGCTACGCCGGCAGCTGCTGAAGATCGTCGACGGCTCGAAGGAGGACCAGCTGGCCCGGGTCGCCGGCGGCCCAGCGGGCGAGGCGGGCGAGGCGCCGAGCGGGCCCCACGGCCGCGGCCCCGAGACCGCCCTCGGCCGGTTCACCATCGACTTCACCGCCCTCGCCGCGGCCGGCGGCGTCGACCCGGTGATCGCCCGCGAGGTAGAGATCCGCCAGTGCGTCGACATCCTCGCCCGGCGGCGGAAGAACAACCCGATCATCGTCGGCGAGGCGGGCGTCGGCAAGACCGCGCTGGTCGAGGGACTCGCCCAGCGGGTGGTCGACAAGGACGTGCCCCAGCAGCTGCACGGGGTGGAGATCCTCGGCCTCGACATGGGCCTGCTCCAGGCCGGCGCGGGGGTCAAGGGCGAGTTCGAAAACCGCCTCAAGTCGGTGATCGAGGAGGTCAAGGCCTCGCCGACGCCGATCATCCTCTTCATCGACGAGGCCCACACGATGATCGGCGCCGGTGGCCCGAGCGGCGGCTCGGACGCCGCGAACCTGCTCAAGCCCGCGCTGGCCCGGGGCGAGCTGCGAACCATCGCCGCCACCACCTGGTCCGAGTACAAGAAATACTTCGAGAAGGACCCGGCGCTGACCCGGCGCTTCCAGCTGGTCAAGGTCGACGAGCCGGACGAGATCGGTGGCGTGGCGATGATGCGCGGCATCGCGCCGCACTACGAAAAGAGCCACGGGGTGCGGATCCGCGACGAGGCGGTGGTGGCCACCGTGCAGCTCTCGAGCCGCTACATCAGCGGCCGCCAGCTGCCGGACAAGGCCGTCGACCTGCTCGACACCTGCGCCGCCCGGGTGGGCATCGCCCGCGACGCCCGCCCACCGGAGCTCGAGACCCTCGAGTACGAGCTGACCGTGCTCGAGCGCGAGCACGAGTCGTTCGTCCGCGAGCAGGCCGAGGGCTACGAGATGCCCGCCGAACGCCTGTCCGAGCTCGACCAGGCGATCGTCGACAAGCGAGCCGAGGTCGAGGCGCTCGAGCAGCGCTGGCAGGCGGAGCGAGCGGCGGTCAAGCGGGTGGTCGAGCTGAGTCAGAAGCTCGTCGAGCTGCGTGGCGCGTCCGAGGCCGAGTCCGGGGAGGCCGAGGGCGAGGAGGCCGAGTCCGAGGAGGCCGAGTCCGAGGAGGCCGAGTCCGAGGAGGCCGAGTCCGAGGAGGCCGAGGCCGCTGGTGGTGGGGCGGTGGCCAAGGACGGCGTGCCGGTGGACGACGCCGGCCTCGCAGCCGAGCTCGAGCACGCCCGGCAGCAGATGGAGGAGCTCCAGCAGGACGAGACGCTCGTGCCGCTCGTCGTCGACGCCGAGCTGGTGGCCAACGTCGTCTCCGACTGGACCGGCATCCCCGTGGGCAAGATGGTCGACGACGAGGCCAAGGCGCTGATCGAGTTCGAGCAGCGCATCGGCGAGCGGATCAAGGGCCAGGACTACGGCCTCAAGCTGCTCGGCGAGACGATCCGCTCCTCGAAGCTGGGCCTCGGCAACCCCAAGTCACCCCTCGGCGTGTTCCTGATGGTCGGTCCGAGCGGCGTGGGAAAGACCGAGACCGCGCTGGCGATCGCCGACCTGCTCTTCGGCGGTGAGCGCTTCGTGGTGACGATCAACATGTCCGAGTTCCAGGAAAAGCACACCGTCTCGCGGCTGATCGGCTCGCCTCCGGGCTACGTCGGCTACGGCGAGGGCGGCGTGCTGACCGAGGCCGTCCGCCAGCGCCCCTACTCGGCGGTGATCCTCGACGAGGTCGAGAAGGCCGACCGCGACGTGATGAACATCTTCTACCAGGTCTTTGACAAGGGGATGCTCGCCGACGGTGAGGGCCGGGTGATCGACTTCTCCAACACGGTGGTGATGCTGACCAGCAACCTCGGCTCGGACGTGATGACCGAGATGCTGATGAAGGCCGAGAAGCCGCCGACGCGCCAGCAGGTGGCCGACGCGATCCAGCCGATCCTCAGCGACCACTTCAAGCCGGCGCTGCTGGCGCGGATGAAGGTCGTGCCCTACTTCCCGCTCTCGCCGAGCAGCCTGAAGATGATCACCGGGCTCAAGCTCGACCACCTGCGCGACCGGCTGAAGAAGGCCCACGGCGTCGCGCTCGAGGTGACCGACAAGGTCGTCGACCAGATCGCCAGCCGCTGCACCGAGGTCGAGAGCGGCGCGCGCAACATCGACCACATCATGTCGCGCACCCTGCTGCCGCTGCTCTCGAGAGCGCTGCTGGAGCAGATGTCCCAGGGCCCGCTGCCCAAGGCGCTGACCCTCGACCTCGCCGACGACGGCAACTACCAGCTCAGCTTCCCCGGCTAAGCCCCCCTCGCGCCGGGAGCCACGGCACCGCTGCGGCGCGCGGACTGAAGTCTCGGCAGCCGCATCGTGGACGTACAGGGCTGGCTGGCCACAAACGGCGGTCTATCTTGTCGACGAAAGGACAGGGCAATGTTCTTGCCTCGCATTCCGATTCACTTCAGCTTGCTTGGCC
>JAUVBO010000815.1 GCA_030591195.1 Pseudomonadota bacterium | reverse complement strand
CCGATGACTGCCCCGACTCCACCGAAACCTGTGCCGGCGGCTATGCCTGCGTGGTCGGACAGGCTGTCGAGGGTGGTGGGCTCGGTTGCTGTAAGCTCTGCGTTTGCAAGGACTTCATGCCCGATCCGAACAAGGACTCTCAGGCCACGGCCTGCGAGGGCAAGAAGAGAACCTGCCCGAATATCTAGTTGGAGCGGCTGACGCCCCTCCCCCTACCGCTTTGCGGTGGGGCCCCCACCAAAACGCCCTTCGGGCCTCGGGCGGTGCATTGCGGACAATCAGCTGAGGAATGACAGGGCCGCGCCTGCGGTGATACCTTCTAGGTCGCATTTTTTCTGACTATTCCTCGGAGGAATCGATGAGAGCAGCGCTGGTTGCTGTCCTGCTCGCCGGCCTGCTGGCCGCCGCGGGCTGCCGTAGCGACAACACCGACAACCCCACGCCAACGACTCCGGACATCGGCCAGGGCGGCAACGACAGCACGGCCGACGGGGGCCGAGCCGACTTCGGCCCCGGGCGGGATCTGCTGCCGGATCCCGACTTGTTATCAGGTTCCGATACCGCGCCTCCGCCCCGGGACGCGGGCGAGCCGCGCGACTTGACGATCTTCACCGACTCGGGTCCGAAGGACGGGCCGAGCTGCGCGCCGAGCAATGACAGCTGCTCGGCGGCTAAGATCCTCACCTGGTCCGGCAACACCATCGTCGAGAACGGCGACACCAGCTGCGCCACCGATGGCCTCGACTTCCCGTTCGACGCCTGCGACGGCGTGCTGGTCGACGGATCCAGCGGCCCCGACGTCTTCTACGAGATCACCCTCCCGACGGGCGACTATCGGGTGGCCCTCGACGCCCCCGGCTGGGACCCGGCGCTCTACCTGATCGACGCCTGCTCCATCGGCAGCTGCATCATCGCCTCGGACAACATCAACGCCGGGGTGCTGGAGCAGGTCACGATCTCCCTAGCGACCCCGACCAAGCTGATCATCGGCGTCGATGCCTTCGACGGCGCCAACAGCGGACCGTTCTCGCTGACCATCGAGAAGAGCTCGTCCCCCCCGCCCGACTCGGGGCCGGCGCCCGATGCGACGGTGGACTCGGGCCCGGCGCCCGACGCGACGGTGGACGCAGGCCCGGCGCCCGACGCGACGGTGGACGTCGGTCCGGTCCCCGATGGCGCTGGAGCCGGCAACCTGATCATCACCGAGCTGATGCCCAACCCAGCAACCGTGGGGGACACCGAGGGCGAGTGGCTCGAGCTACACAACGCCGGCTCGACCTCGGTCAACCTCAAGGACTGGCGCATCGAGGATCAGCCCGGCACGTCCCAGAACACCCACACCATCGCCGGCGATCTGATCGTGCCCGCCGGCGGCTATGTCGTGCTCGGCCACAGCGCTGACACGGCGACCAACGGCGGCGCCCCGGTGGACTACGCCTACGGCACCGCCTTCACCCTGGCCAACAGCGCCGACGAGGTCTACCTCTTCGACGCCGCGGGGGTCCTGGTCGACCAGGTCGAGTACGACACCGGCGGCAGCTGGACGGTGGCCACCGGCGCGTCGACCTCGCTGAAGAACCCGGCCCTGGACAACAACGTCGCCGGCAACTGGTGCGAGGAGACCGCGGCCTGGACCGGATCGGCGGGGGACAAGGGAACCCCTGGCGCCGGGGCCGGCTGCCCGTAGCCCGCCCGACGCTCGGCGAGGATCGGCTACTCCGTCGAGGACCCACTACTCATCAAGGATCTCATCCGAGACCAGGGACATCGCCTCTCGCAGCACGCTGGCGTCAGCGCCCGGCCGGCTCGCCCGCTCGCCGAGGTGCCGCCGCCAGGCCCGCGCGCCCCGGCGCCCGGCGAAGAGCCCGATCATGTGGCGGGTGATCGCGTGGGGGCGCAGGCCCCGACCGACCCACACCTCGACGTAGGGCAACATCTCCTCGATCACCTGCCGTCGCGTAACCTGGCCGCTGGCCGCGGCGCCGTAGAGCCGCCGGTCGACATCGCGCAGCAGGAACGGGTCGTCGTAGGCCGCTCGGCCGATCATCACCCCGTCCACTCGCGGCAGCTCGGCCTCGACCTGATCGAGGCTGACGATCCCGCCGTTGAGCTCCACCAGCTGCTCGGGAAAGTCGACCTTGAGCCGGTAGACATCGTCGTAGCGGAGGGGAGGCACGCTGCGGTTTTGCTTCGGGCTCAGCCCGCCGAGCAGCGCGATCCGGGCGTGGACCGTGAACCGGTCGCAGCCGGCGCCAGCGACGATCGAGACGAAGCGAGCGAGGTCCTCGTAGCGGTCGAGGTCGTCGATGCCGATGCGATGCTTGACCGTCACCGGCAGGTGCGTCGCCGCGCGCATCGCCGCGACACAGTCGGCCACGCGCTCGGGATCGGCCATCAGACAGGCGCCAAAGCGCCCCTGCTGCACTCGCTGGCTCGGGCAGCCGACGTTGAGGTTGACCTCGGCGAAGCCCACCTCGCCCGCGATCCGCGCGCAGGCCGCGAGCTCGTCCGGATCGTCGCCGCCGAGCTGCACCACCAGGGGCCGCTCCTGCTCGTGGTGCGCGAGGTAGCGGCGCGTCGGATCGTCGAGCACCGCCCGGGTGGCGATCATCTCGGTGTAGAGCAACGTCCTCCTGGTCAGCCGCCGGAGAAAGTAACGGAAGTGACGGTCGGTGCAGTCGACCATCGGCGCGATGCTCAGCGGCCACAGGCCGCCGCGACGCTCACCAGACATCGGTCGCGCTCGCCTCGAAAGCACCGCACACCAGCTGGATCGACAGCTCGGGCTGGTAGACGATGCTGACCACGTCGAAGCGGCACTCGCGGTCGCCCTGTCGGGATCGCGCCAGGTAGTGACGGGCGGCGCGGATCAACCGCGCCTGCTTGCGCCCGTCGACCGTCTCGAGCGGATCGCCGAAGGCGCGCGAACGACGGCTGCGCACCTCGACGAAGCAGAGCACGCCGCTGGCATCCTCGGCGATGATGTCGAGCTCGCCACCGCGGCATCGGTGATTCTGGGCCACGATCCGGTAGCCGCGATCACACAAGAAACGCGCCGCGAGGCTCTCGCCGTGCTGACCGAGCTGGGTGGTCGTCGGGGTCAATGAAACGACGCGGGT
>JAUVBO010000744.1 GCA_030591195.1 Pseudomonadota bacterium | reverse complement strand
GGTCGCTCGGGAGCCCCGGCGATAGGACGACATCGCCGGTGCGGTGACCGGGGAGGGTCAGGGCAAGCTCTGCCCGGGGCTGAGCGGCCAGCGCAAGGTCCGCCGGTCGCATCGGCCCCGATGCAACCCGACCGGGGACCACCGCGGTGGTCGCCGGCCGGTCGCCGGTCGCACGCTCGTCGTCGTCGGGAATCCACTCGAGCTCCTCGACGGAATAGAGCCCCGCCTCGGAGTCCGCCGCGGGCGCCGTCAGCCGATCGGCCTGGGGCTCGTGCTGCAGCGCCACCGTCGTCCTGACCTCCTCCGAGGGGGCCCGCCGGCGCTGCCGTCGGGCGAGCGTCGCGCCGCCGGCCAGGGCCGCGGCCTCCTCGAGCCGCGCGCGCACGGAGGCCGGCAGCAGCGTCCGGGGAAGCGGCTGCGGGTCGTCGGCGGGAATCGGCGGCGGCCCCTCGTCGAGGATGTAGGTCTCGTCGGTGTCGTCGCCCAGTCCGACCACGTCGGTCCGGTCCTCCCAACTCTCGGTCTCGTCCTCGATCGGCGCCGGAGGCTTGATGTCGCTCAGGCGCTTGACCGCCGTGGCGTAGAGATCAGCCTCCTCGGCCTCGCCCAGCAAGGCGATCTCCGCAGCCAGGTCGGCGTCGATCTCGACCTTGCCCCGGATCGCCTCGACCGACCGTTTTGCCGGGGCCCCGAGCAGCGGCTCGGGCGGCGGGCCGGGGATCAGGTCCTCGGCCGAATAGACCGCACGCAGGGCATCGAGAATCGTCGTTCGCCGCGCCAGGTAGGGGCGCACGGTGGCCACCCGGCTGGTGGCGCGAAGCTCGTCGAGCACGCCGGGATCCGACGGGTCGAACATCGCCACCGACAGCACCCCCCGCTCCGCGTCGAGATCGAGGGGCAGCAGGACGCAGGTCCGGGCCAGGGCCAGCGGCACCCGGCGCTTGAGCTCGGGCGAGAGGGTCAAGTGCAGCAGGCGCTCCTCGGGGATCGCCGGCACGCCCATACGACGCGACATGAGGAAGAAGAGGTCCTCCTCGCTGATCAGCTGAGAACGCACCAGCCACTCGGCGAGGGACCCGCCGCGCTGGCGCTGGAACTCAGCCACCCGCTCCAGCTCGGTGGCTGGAAGCGCCTCCTCCTCGGAGAGTATTTCGATTAGCGGCACCGCCATCGTCGCTCGGAGTCGTCGTGGGAGGCAGCAGCTCGTGGGTGCTTCTAGCACCTAGGCCGACGCCACGCAACCGTTTGGGATCACGCCCGCCAAGGTCGCGCATCGGCGGTCCGGGCTTTGGCCCGGTGGGCTATCTCTGGCACAATCGCCTGGCGGAGGCGCCCGGCGCGTCCGCGGCGACTCGAACACCCTGCGAGGCCCCAACGTGAGCAACGGTCTACCCATCTCCGAGACAGTCGACGCGGCCCGGCTCGCCGCGCCAGGGCTGCTCCATCTGGTCGGCAACACACCGCTGGTGCCGATCACCCGCCTCAACCCGAACCCGGCGGTCAAGCTCTACGCCAAGCTCGAGTGCTTCAACCCCGGGGGATCCGTCAAGGACCGCATCGCCAAGGCGATGATCGAGGAGGCCGAGCGCACCGGCGAGCTGACGCCGGGCAAGACGATCCTCGAGGCCACCAGCGGCAACACGGGCATCGGCCTGGCGATGGTCTCGGCGGTCAAGGGCTACCGGCTGCTGCTCGCGATGTCCGAGGGCGTCAGCGTCGAGCGCCGCAAGATCCTCGCCGCCCTCGGGGCCGAGTGTCTGCTGACGCCGGCGGACCTCGGCACCGACGGCGCCATCGAGATGGTCTACGAGATGGTTGCCGATGAGCCGGACCGCTTCTACCTCACGGACCAGTACAACAACCAAGCCAACGTGCTCGCCCACTACAACGGCACGGCCCTCGAGATCTGGCAGCAGACCGACCACCGGTTGACGCACTTCGTCGCTACCCTCGGCACCACCGGGACGCTGATGGGGCACTCCCGCCGGTTCAAGGAGCTCGACCCGAAGATCCAGGTCATCGGCGTCGAACCCTACCTCGGCCACCGGATCCAAGGGCTGAAGAACATGAAGGAGGCCTACCTCCCCGGGATCTACGACCGGCACGCGCTCGACGAGAAGATCAACGTCGAGGACGACGCCGCCTACGAAACCGCCCGGGAGCTGGCACGCAAGGAAGGGCTGCTGGTCGGGATGAGCTCCGGTGCGGCGATGCACGTCGCGACCGAGGTGGCCCGCCGGCTCGACGGCGGGGTGGTCGTCGCCCTGCTGCCGGACGGCGGCGAGCGATACCTCAGCACACCACTGTTCCAGGTGGCCGAGGACGTCGAGCCCGAGGTCAAGCTGCGTTTCCTCAACACCTACACCAAGCGCCCGGAGGTCTTCGAGCCGATCGTCGCCGGGCAGGTGACGATGTACACCTGCGGCCCGACGGTGCACGCCCTGCCCCACCTCGGCCTCTACCGGCGGGTGATCGTCGCTGACCTGGTCCGCCGCACCCTCGAGCTGTGCGGCCACGCGGTCAGGCACGCGATGAACCTGACCGACGTCGACGATCGAACGATCCAGGCGGCGGAGAGCGCAGCGGTGCCCCTGGGGGAGCTGACGAGCGAGGTCAGCGCCCGCTTCATGGAGGACCTCGAGACACTGGGCATCGCGCCGGCCGACGACTACCCCCGCGCGTCGGACTACGCGGAGGACATGATCTCGCTGACCCGTCGGCTGGTGGCATCGGGCGTCGCCTACGAGAAGCTACGCTCGGTCTACTTCAACATCGCCAAGGCCGACCACTACGGCAAGCTCTCGGGGGTCGATCTGCAGAAGATCCACCTCGGCGCCACCGTGGATCTCGACAGCTACGAGAAGGATGACCCGCGGGACTTCACGCTGCTCAAGCGCTCGACCCTCGGCGAGATCAAGCGCGGGATCTCCTACAAGACCGAGTGGGGCAACGTCAGGCCCGGGTGGCACGTCGAGTGTGCAGCGATGGCGATGTCATTGCTCGGCGACCGTGCCGACATCCACGTTGGCGGGGTCGACCTGATCTTCCCCCACCACGAGAACGAGATCGCCATCTGCCAGGCCGTTACCGGCCACGCGCCGGCAAACGTCTGGATCCACAGCGGACTGGTGCTGGTCGACGGCAAGAAGATGTCGCGCTCGGGTAACACCGCCGTGTCGGTGCGCGAGCTGATCGAGCGGGGCTACACCGGGCGCCAGATCCGCCTCTTCCTGCTCTCGACCTACTACCGGCAACCGCTCAACTTCTCCTTCGAGTCTCTCGACGCAAGCTGC
>JAUVBO010000254.1 GCA_030591195.1 Pseudomonadota bacterium | reverse complement strand
GAAGGCGGGGAGGTAGAAGGCGGCGTCGATGCCGGCAGCCCGGGCGCGACGGGCCGCGCGCTCGATCACCTGCAGGTAGGGAGCGGGCTTCAGGTAGGCGCGGTGCAGCTCGGTGAGGCCGGTGTCGATCACCAGCAGCCCGGTGCGGTCGAGGCGGGCGGCGTCGATCCGCTGCTGCAGCTTGCTCTCCGGCTGGGGCGGCCAGAGGCCGATCGCGGCGATGGACGTCAGCTGATAGCGCGGCAGCTGGTGGTCGTCGGCGAGGGCGAGGGGCAGGAGCCTGGCCCGGCCCGCGCTGGCTCCTTCGAGCGGCGGCGGGCGACGAAGCCCCGTCGGGTCGCGGACCTCGATGACGAAGGCCACCGATCCGTCGCCCGGCGTGCGGTGGCCGCTGGCGGTGAGTAGCATCCCTTGGCGCAGCGAGTTGGCCACCGTCCGAGCCACCGCCGGCAGGAGCTCCACGCCGACCGTCTGTCCATCAGCCGTCTCGAGCTCGAGGTAGAGGTTGGCGCCGCTGCGCTCGGTGTAGGTCAGCCGACCCCGGGCCGTGGCGGTGCTCTCGTCGGGACGCGCGGCGCGTCGGCCGCGCCCGGCGCAGCTGGCGTGAACCAGCACCAGGACGCAAACAAGGACGCTCCGCCAGCGGCGCAGCGTCTGCGGTCTCTCAGCCATCGGCGCCTTTCTCCGGGGTCGCCTGGGGTTGATTCGGACACGGAAGGTAGCGGCCGTACATCCCGCCGGGTCGGGCCCGGTCGCGGCGCGAGGCGCGGACCTGGCCGACGATCTTCCGCTTGGCGAAGGTGATGTACTCGAGGTCGGCGACTCGCCGGTAGAGCAGGGCCACCGACGCGGCGAGGCCGAGCAGGCACGCGGTGGCGAACCCGGCGCCGTAGTAGGCGAAGCCGCCGGCGATCGAGAGCTGGGTCAGCACCACGTTGGCCAGCAGGAAGAACGACGTCAGCCCCAGCACGGTCCCCCGCAGGTCGAAGTAGAGCAGGATGATGTGGATGAAGAGCATCAGCACCTGCATCAGCGCGCCGAGCAGGGCGAAGCGGAAGATCGACGTCTGGCTGTAGGGCAGCTCCCGCGCGCGGAGGATGTCGTCGGCGAAGTAGATCAGCACGAAGGTCAGCAACCCCTGGACCTTGACCAGGTCGAGGAACGATCGCTTGAGCACGGCGGTCATCGCCCGCCTCGACTCGATGATCCGGCTGTAGGGCCGCCGGAAGAAGATGTCGTCGTAGTAGCGCTTGTAGACCTCGGCGAAGTCGGTCTCGGTGCGGGCGAGGAACAGCGCCATCGAGGGCGCCATCGAGGCGAAGGCGAGGAACATCGAGCTGTCGTAGTGGGTGTAGGTCGGGAAGCGCCCGGCGGTCAGGCGGCCGTACTCCGAGAGACCGAACTGGACCTTGTCGATCCAGATGCTCAAGTTATAGAACAGGCCGATGCCGATCAGCTGGGGGTAGCGGCGGGCGTAGCCGAGGAACCCCCAGTCCCACCGCGTCGGCATGCCGAACTCGCGCGCGAGCTTCAGTGCCAGCAGGGCGAGGGTGCAGAACTGGCCGAGCCCGAAGCCGGCGATATAGCCAGTGACCCCGTGGGCCTTGCCCCAGAGCAACCCGCCGGCGACGCTGACCGCGCCGCCGAGGCCGAAGGAGATGACGATCGCCAGGTAGTCGCGGGAGGCTGAGAGGAAGATCATCAGCTGCCAGACGAGGCTGACGGTGAGGAACGTCGCCGCGGCGCAGATCTGATAGGCCGGCGGCAGCGTGCTGCCCCAGAGGCCGAGCGTCACCATCGGCAACTGGACCGCCAGGGTGGTGATCACCACCGGGACGAAGGCCTCGGCGATCACCTCGCGCTCGCCCTGGTAGAGGCGGTCCGAGAGGTAGCGGGTGATCAGCATCTGGGTCAGCCCGGTGCCGACGAGGGAGCCAGCGTAGATGTAGACCACCGTCGAGGAGAAGAGCTGCCGCTCTTCGAAGCCGAGGAAGGAGATGGTGTAGAGGCCGAGGGCGGCGAGGCTGAGCACCGACATCAGCCAGGGGCCGGCCGAGATCACCGTCGCGTAGAGGTACCCCTTGACCATGCTGGTGTAGGTGTCCTCCGCGAGGATCCGCCTGAGCTCGAAGCCGATGCCTGCCATCGATCCCGTCCTCCCGTCAGCCCGCCACGGCCCGCTGGGCGTCGGTTCCCGGGCGTCCGCCGCGCTGGCCTCGCCAGCGCTGGTAGATCTGCTGGTAGTCGCTGATCACCTTGGTCTGACGGTAATAGGCCTCGATCCGCTTGAACCCCGCGTCGATCATCCGCTGGCGGAGCGCTTCGTCTTCGAGCAGTCGCGCGAGGGCGGCGCCGGTCTCGGCGGGTGACCCGATGTTGGTGATGATCCCGCTCGGCCCGATGGCCCGGTCCTCGTCGGTGCGGCCGAGCAGCAGCTCCGAGCAGCTGCCGACGTCGGAGGCCACCGTCGGCACGCCGGCGCAGGCAGCCTCGAGGATCGTCAGCGGTTGCCCCTCGCTGATCGAGGTCAGCACGAAGACGTCGAGCTTCGGGTAGTACTCGCGCACGTTGACCCGGCCGTAGAACTTGATCTGGTCCTGCAGACCGAGCATCTCCACCAGCGTCTGGCACTCCTTGAAGTACTGCTGGTCCTCGTCGGTCGGCCCGAGGATCATGAACTCGATCGGCTGGTCGACCCGATCGGCGCAGAGCTTGCAGGCCTTGATCAAGCACTTGACGTCCTTGATCGGCACTACCCGGCCGACGAAGCCGATCCGCCGCACGCCGTCGTCGGGCCGCGGCACGTCCCGCAGGGGACCGAAGATCTCCATCTTGACCCCGTTGGGGATCACCCGCAGCCGGTCGGGCTTGGCGCCGAACTCGATCTGGAGCTGCTGGTTGCCGCCGTAGAGGGTGATGATCTCGTCGCAGTGGTCGTAGCAGAGCTTGCCGAGGGTGAGGAAGTTGTCGATCCAGATCTCCTTCAGCACGCCCGGGGAGGTCTTGACCGTGACCACCCGCTCGGGCTCGGACCAGATCCAGTCGGCCCGGTTGATCTCGATCTTGCGTTCCTTGACGTAGATCCCGTGCTCCGAGAGGAGCAGCGGGCGGCCGGTGCGCAGCTTGGCGACGATGCCTGCCAGCCCGGCGTAGCCGGTGCTGACCAGGTGGTAGAGCCGGGCCGGTGGGGTCTCGGCGTTGAGGATCTGGAAGATCGGCATGTGCACCGCGCGCCAGGTCCAGAAGAAGTCGATGAAGGACCCGGAGGGGTTGCGGCGCTGGTAGGTCGCGACCAGGTAGCGCCACGAGCGGCGCGAGAGCAGCAGGTCGGCGGTGTTCAGCACCCGCTGGGACGGCCGCACCAGCCGCTCGAGCATCGTGCCGAAGGGCTCGAGCTTGTGATCCAGCGGCCGACTGTGGAAGGCGTCGATGGTCTTCCATAGCCGACGGGCGCGACCGATGGTCCACCGACGGCAGCGGTCCGGGTGGACCACCGGGTCGTGGACGAAGACCTCGAGGAAGCTGACGACGTTCGGCGGGAGCTCGTAGCGCGGCTTCTGCGACAGCTTGCGCGAGCCGGAGATGTGCATCAGCGCGAAGCTGACCTCGGGCATGCCTCGGATCAGGTCGTGGACCCAGCTCGAGACCCCCCCGGTGACGAAGGGGTAGGTCCCCTCGAGGATCAAGCAGACGTCAGCCATCGGTGGCGCCTCGCGCGAGCTCATCGGCGGCCTCCTGATCCGAGGCCGACGTCGAGCGTCCCTTGGGGCCGCAGGTCCGCCGGGCCACCGGTCCAGAGCTGAAGCACCTCCGGGTGCTCGATCTCGGAGGGGGCGAGGTCGAGCATCCGACGGCAGGTCCCGCGCAGCTGATCGAACTGACCCTGGCGAAACTGGAGCTTGGCGACGCCGAGCAGCGCCTGGTAGCTCTCGGGGTCGAGCTCCAGCGCTGCCGGGTAAGTGTGCCAGGCTTGCTGCAGCGACCCGGTGCGCACCAGGCCAGCGGCGAGCTGCAGCCGCCGCCGCAGGTCGAGCTGGGCCCCCTGGCTCATCGCCTCGCGGTAGCTGTTGACCGCGCTGCGGTAGAGGTGTTGCTGGATCGACTCCTCCTCGGCCTCGAGGCTGGCGTAGTCGTGGTAGACGTCAGCGAGGGTGATCCGGTTGTCGGGCGTCGGATCGCGCTCGAGCGCTGCGGTCGCCTGGGCGATCCGATCCGAGTGCTTCTTGTTGATCCCGGCGAGCGCCTCCACTGCGTGGAAGCGGACCTCGAAGACGGTGTTCTTCAGCGACTGGCCGAGCATCGCCACCGCCTCACGGTTCTCGAGGGCTCGCAGCGCCTCCACCGCGCCGAGGCGCTTGTCCTTGTCCTGATCCTTGAGCGCCTCTCCGATCGCCTCCACCGCCACGCCGGCTACCCCGTGGTCAGCCTCGGCGGCGAGCTGAGCCTCGGCCTGCTGCTTGCGGTACTCCATCGGCGAGACGAGGTCGTCGAGCTTGACGCGGATCGTGCGTGGCGGGCGCAGCACCACGATCGCCACCAGCAGGGCGCCGAAGAGCGGGAGGCCGAGGGCGAGCACCAGGCCGAGCCGCCAGGCACTGTCTGCCCCGGGGTCCTCGGCAGGGTAGCGCAGGGTGAGCGCCTCGGCGAAGGCCACGGCGGAGAAGAGGTGCAGCCCGACCAGGGCTAGCCCATGTAGCCCGTCGAGTCGCGGCGCGAGAACCAGCTCGAGCAGGGCGACGATCTCCGCGCCGAGGGCCAGCGGCAGGACCAGGGCGAAGGCGAGCAGCGTGCGTGCGCTGGTGCTCTTCAAGCGTCGTCCCCCGGCGCGCCATGGGTCAGGAAGCTGTCGATCTCGGCCAGCAGCCGGGTCAGCGAGCGGTTGCCCTGGGCATTGGCGATCTGCAGCTCGCCGCTGAGCATATTCTGTAGCGCCGCGCGGTCCCGGCCGAGGTCGAGCTCGGTCTGCTGGTGGTGCAGACCGTCCGCCGCGGGCGCGGACTCGGCGGTGTCCGGGGGCGGCGGCTCGCTGCCGAAGAGCTGCTGCTCGGCCTCGCTCATCAGCGCGCCGAGGCCGCTGCTGAGGCCGCCGGGGAGCGAGACGCCGGAAAGCGAGACGCCGGAAAGCGAGACGCCGGGAAGCGAGACGCCGCCGGTCATCACTCGCGGCGCGTCGCCGGCGCTGACCTCGCCGGCGACGGTGGCGCTGCGCGCGACGGGGCCAGGGCCGAGGGTCGCGCGCTGGGCACGGATCAGCGTCTTCTTGTTCTTCAGTCGCTGGTGCTCCTCGGGCAGGCCGCGGAACTTGCCCGCCTGCTCGATCGAGCTGGCGGCCCAGTCGATCACCACCTTGAACAGCCGCACGGTGGCCGGGCTATAGCGGAGGAACTCGAGCTGCTCCACCGCCAGCACTGCCCCGGCGGCCCGATCTGCCGCGCCGAGCGGCCCGCAGAGGAAGAGCTGTTGCTGTCCGGCGTTGCGGGCGAGCAGGTCGTGCAGGGTGATCACCTCGCGCCGCTGCACCACGCGCTCGAAGATCGCGGGGTCGAGCTCGAGTGCCGCCTCGCGCTCGCCGTCGCCGGTCCGCCTGCCATTGCGGCTGTGCAGCAGCAGCCGCTCGCCGTCGACCCGG
>JAUVBO010000528.1 GCA_030591195.1 Pseudomonadota bacterium | reverse complement strand
GCGCCCTTGCCGAGGGTCGCGCGGTAGATCTGCCAGTTTTCGTTGTTGTCCTTGTCGCGGACGAAGAGCACCCGCTTGCCGTCGGGGGTGAAGCGGGCCGCGCCCACGCGATCCTTGCGCGAGGCGATCGGCAGCGGCCGACGGGCCTTCGATCGGGTCGCGGCGAGGTAGAGCTGTGGGCTGCCGCCGCCTCGAGTGGAGCGGAAGATCAACCGCTTGCCGTCGGGCGAGAGCTCCGCGCCTAAGTTGGAGAAGGCCTCGATGTACGGCAGGTAGCTCGCGGCGAGCCTCTTCTCGTAGGGCGCGCAGGCTGGCCTGACCGGATCGGCTGCGACCGGCGGCGCCTCGGCCGCCTCAGGCTTCGAGGTGGTCTGCGCCGCAGGAACCGTCGCCGTGGGCGCCGTCGCCTGCTTGGCCGCCGTCGCCCGCTTGGCCGGGCTCTCGGGCGCCGGGGCGGGCTGGCCGCAGGACGCCACGCCGAAGAGGATGATCCAAAGATTGTTGCACCGTCTCGCCGCTCGCGTCATCGACGCCTCCTTTTCTTCCCCGGGAATAGCCATGCCGCAGCGGTTGCTGCAGCCAACGACGACCGATCAGCGGGTGTCCAGCCGCGCCCGGTCACCGACGCGGGCCTGGCCCTCGGCGGTGCAGCGGTCGAGCTCGACCCCGGTCACCTTCAGCGTGCCGGCAGGCTCGAGGGGGCCGCCGGGGCGCCCGGCACGAAGGAGCCGGAGGGTGGCGCCGGGCGCGACCCGGCTGCGCCAGCCGAGGTTGACCGTCGCCCGGCGGCCGTCGATGGCGATCACCTTGCCCTCGCCGAGGATCCGGCGCACCAGGGCCTCGCCGACATCGCTGCAGCCATCGTGGCCGCGGCCGGCGAGCGTCCGGTGGTGTATCTCGTCGCCGGTGAGCACGTCGAGCACCGAGATCCTGCTGCTCTTGTCACCGGGCTTGGCAGGGCTGAGATGGAGCGTGATCTCGGCGCCGAGCGACTGGCCGAGGGCGCGGGCTCGAGCCCGCGCGATCGGCTGGCTCACGGGGACCCGCTCGGCCGCGGCCAGCTGGTCGATGCGGGTGCGCTCGATCAGCCGAAAGCGGCCCACCTGGTCGATGCTGCGCGCGAGGCAGCGCTGCAGGCGACCCTCGCTGACGAGCAGCGCCACCTTCGGCAGCGGGTCGGAGGCCGGGCCGGGCTCGAGTGGCCTGACCGCCGCGCCGCCGTCGGTCGGGCGTCTGGCATCGGCGCCGCGGGCCAGCCCCTCAGCGGCCGGGGTGCCGCTGTTGGCCCGGCCCTCCCCCTCGATGTTCTTTGCCCGAGAGAGCCAGACGGCGCCGCCGATGGCGCCGATCAGCAGCACCGCCAGCGTGACGATCACGGCCGGCGAGAGGCGCTTGATCGCTGAGCTCACCGTGGCGGGGCTCTGCTCCGCTGGGGTCACCATCGGCACCGAGCTCGAGGGACGGACGGCGTCGTAGCGCGGCGCCGGCCGCTTCCAGGGCGCCGACTGACGGATCTCGAGCAGGCTCGCCGAGGGCGAGGGCGCCTGAGCCTGGTCCTCGGGCAACCGCACCGGCGTGGTCTCCGGGTCGCCGTAGAGCACGTAGCTGGCCCAGGCCAGGGACAGATCGGTCCGGTCGCTGGCGATCCTGCGTGCCACGCGCGTCGCCGTGCCGGCGCTCGCACCCCGGCTGAGCGCCTCGTAGAAGTCGACGGCGAAGCTCGCGCTCTGGCCGTCGACAACCTCCCACTGGGTGCCGACGTAGAGCCGCACGCCCGCCAGCAGAAACGCGTTGGCCAGGCCGTAGACCGGTGGCGGGCTGTCGCTGGCGTCCCAGACGCCGGTCTGCCCGCTGTGGCAGGCGTTGGAGAAGACCAGCAGCGGCATCCGGCCGCCGGCGAGCTCGCCGATCGCGCCAGCGGTGAGCTTGCCGTCGCGCAGGTGCCACCCTCCTCGCTCGGGGTGCTGCGGGTCGTGGTCCGCGTGCCCGGCGAAGTGCACCAGGTCGTGCTCGCGTAGCGCCCGGCGCACCGCCTCCACCGTCGGGTCGACCAGCAGGTGCACGTCGACGGTGGTCGTCTCGTCGAGGCACTGGACGATCCGACGGCCCTCGAGCTCGACCTCGTCGAGGTCCTCGCGAGGGTCGGAGCAGATCACGAGCATCCGCAGCGGCCCCACCGAGGGGATCGCTGCGGCCTGGCCGACCATCGCCTGGGGCGTCGCCACGGCGCGGCCGATGTCGAAGCGGCGGCACCACAGGTCGTCGCCATCGTGGAGCAGCTCCCAGGGGACGGGCACCAGCTGCTCGTCGACCTGGAGGTAGAGCGCGCGCTCGCTTCCCTGGAGTCGCTGGGCGATCTCGCCCGGGACCAGCAGTCCGTGGAGCTCCTGGCCCACCGAGCGCAGGTTGCGCAGGTTGTGCTCACCGAGGGTATGGGCGCGGTTGCCGCGAGCGAGCACGTCGACCAGCTCACGCGCCAGGGCGGCGACGCGGTCAGGCTGGTGGGCACGAACCTGCTTGAACGAGAGCGTCCCGACCTCGATCGCGCTGGTCAGCTCGTCACCGTGAACCGAGAAGCTGAGCCGCATCGCGCTTCAGCCCGCGCACGCCGCGGCGCCCTGGCGACCCTCGGCCCCGGCGAGCGGCACCAGGGGGCCGAGGCGAAACAGCCGTTGGTCGTCGACCGCCGGGAGGCAGCGCTCGAGCCGCTCGCCGCTCCGCGGGTCGCGCAGGGCGGGGCTCAGCTCGAGCATAGGTCTGAGGACAAACGCCCGCCGTGTTAGCGCCGCGTGCGGCAGCTCGAGGCCCGGCCAGCGACCGACCACCGAATCCACCAGCAGCAGATCGACGTCGATGTTGCGCGGTCCCTGGAGCTGCCAGCGCAGGCGACCCATTCGTTGCTCCACGCTCAGACAGCGGGCGAGCAGGGCCGGGGGCGGCAGCGAGGTCCGGACCTTGGCCACGGCGTTGAGGAAGTCGGGCTGATCGGCGACCGGCCCCTGGGGTGCGGTCTCGTAGACCGACGAGATCCGGCAGATCTCGGTCGCGGGGTCGGCGAGGTGCTCGAGAGCTAGCAGCAGGTTGTGGGCCCGGCGGCCGAGGTTCGAGCCGAGTCCGATGTAGGCGGTGTGTCTGCTGCTCATCAACGGTCGTTGCCGGGCCAGAAGGCGGCCCATTAATAGCAGTCGGGGTCCGGCGCGAGCAAGCCGGGATCTCGTGGCGGCTGCCCGCATGGGTTTGAGGGTTCTTGCGCGGCACAATCCACCTATTTCGTCTTTACCGTCGTGGTGACCCGTGCTATCGGACATCGCAGCGCGTCATTCGCGGGCTCGCGGCGCCAAAGGCGGAAAGATCATGCTGGAGTACAGCCGAAGCACGACCGATCGGGGCGTCGTCGTCCTCGTTCTCAGCGGTCGGCTCGACGCCCTGACTGCGCTGGAGGTAAGGCCGACGATCGACGAGCTCGTCGACCAGCAGCAGAAGAAGGTCGTCTGTGATCTCGGGGGCCTAGCGATGATCGACAGCTCCGGCGTGGGCGCCATCGTCTCGCTCTTCAAGCGCCTGCGGACCCTCGGTGGGGATGTCAAGATCGCCCGGATCGGCGGACAGCCGCAGGAGATCTTCCACTTGCTTCGCCTCGACCAGGTCTTCGACGTCTTCGAGACCGTGGCAGAGGCGGAAGCGAAGTTCCGCTAGCTGCCAGCTGGCAACCGTTCAGCTATCAGCTATCAGCTATCAGCTGTCAGCGGCGCCGCTGAGCCAGCCGTAGATCGCCGGCAGCACGAACAGCGTCAGCAGCGAGCTAGTGACCAGCCCGCCGTTGACGATCACCGCCAGCGGTCGCTGGATGTCGGACCCGGCGCCGAGGGCATAGATCATCGGGATGTGGCCGAGGAAGCTGGTCAGCGCCGTCATCAACAGCGGCCGGAACCTCAGCTCGCACCCCTTGACCACCGCCTCGCCCACGGCGAGGCCCTCGTGCTGTAGCTGGCGGATGAAGGTCACCAGGACGACGCCGTTCTGGACCGCGATGCCGAGCAGCACGACGAAGGCCACCGCCGCCGAGACCGAGAGGTCCATGCCGAAGGCCACCGCGGCGATG
>JAUVBO010000437.1 GCA_030591195.1 Pseudomonadota bacterium | reverse complement strand
CTTGGGAACGATGAAACAGAAACGGAATCGCTGTCGACAAACGCTGCACATTGCGCTCGTCCTCCCGGATCAGAGCGGAGCACTTGGAAGACAGCCTGCTCCACCATCTCCAATGGGATCTGTTTCAGCCGGACCGAGTCAGGAAGATGCTCGGGGGGCTTTGCCAGTCGATGTCTGTCGTTGCCATGGAGTTGAAGGAGCGGGGCAAGGCCATCGAGGCCGAGCGCCGGGGCGCGAAAGCAAGGCTTCTCCGTCACTACGACGCCATCGAGGTGGGGGACGTCACCGAGCAAGACGTTGGTCAGCGCATCCGCGAGCTGAAAGCTCGGATCGAAGAACTGGACGCCAAGCTCATCGACGTCCACGCCAAGCCGGCCGGAGTGGCGCAAGTTGCGGTAGACACAAAGCAAGAAGCCGATGGGGTGTTAACCCCACCGGCTCCAGTGCCCTCATCTGTAATGTCTAGGCTCCGGCAGAGAGACTCGAACTCCCGACTCGGTGGTTAACAGCCACCTGCTCTACCGACTGAGCTATGCCGGAACACGGGCCAAGGCCCGCTACGTGAACGCCTACCTATAGCAAACCACCCCCTGCCGTCAAGACGGTTTCCAAAAAGGGGGAACGTCGGTGGAAGGGCGGGGGATCAAACAAAAACGGCGCCCATCGGGGCGCCGTTTCTGCTGTGGAGGGTCAGCTCGACGGTCAGGCCTGTTGGCCGACCTTCGTGCCGGCGAAGCCACCGAATCCTAACAGGAGGATCACGATCACCCCGAAGATGCCGAAGGAGACCATGGCGAACATGATTATCTCCCCTAGGACGCCGACCCCCGCGGCAATGAAGCCAAGCATTTTGCCCTTGTTGGTCAGGAACATGATGCCCGCGACGAGGCAGAGGATGCCGCCCAGGAGGATCACGACGCCGGCGACCATCAGGCCGGTGCCCGCGGAGCTCGCCTTCTTCAGCGCCTCAGCAGCCTCGGTGGCGGCCTTCGAGTCGACCTTCGCTCCGGCCTTGGCCGCGGCCTGCTGCAGCTGACCGCTGAGACTGGCTGCCCCTTCGCTCATGGCGCCAACGGCCTTGCCGCCGACAACCGAGCACCCGCCTCTGCCGAGGTTGAGCACTCCGAGAATCAGTAGGATGATTCCTCCCGCGATTCGCATCTGTTTTCCTCCTTGAGTGGATTCGTCTCGCGTCACCCCCGACACGGCGCAGCCCGGGGGGTACCACTGCGATTCCTAGTCAACACGCTATATTGGGAACGCCGGAAGACTAGACCACGCATCGCTTGCTCAGCAATCAAAAAATCGCTGCGCAGCTGTGGTGTTGATGTACGAGGCATCTCTCCGATTCTTCCCCGTGCGGATCTCAAAAGAAGACGGCGTTGGCCGTCGCTTGACCGACCGAGCCGCCCGTGGGACGTTCTTCGCGGCTCACGGGCACCTAGCCCGGCATACCTAGCCCGGCATTACTGGACGGATCGGACCGATGCGCAAGCTCGCAGCAGTATTGATGCTCGTCGCCGTGGCCCCCACGCTGGTCCTGGGTGGGATGTTCTTGCTCGCCTCCCGTTTCCAGGCGATCTCCGCTGAGATCGAGAGCCAAGATCTCTCCTCGGTGGCGAGCGATCTCGTCAGCCCGGAGCAGCTGGCCAAGGAGCGTCAGGCGGCGAACAAGCGGCTCGACAAGCACGGCTCAGGCCGAGGAGGGCGCCAGCTGGCCCTCGCCGTGCTGCTGCTCGCGTCGGGGGTGTCGTTGCTGGTCGCCGGGATCCTCGCGCTGATCCGGCGCGCCCGTCGGCTGGTGGTGGCCATCGCCTGCGGCGCGCTGGCCGCGGTGATCGCGACGCTGGCCCTCGAGGGCTTCAACCTGCTCGGCGGTGCCGCCGCGCTGGCGCTGTTGATTGCCGCGCTCGCCGCGCTGCCGGCGCGGGGCTGGCAACGCGACCCGCCGGGCACCACCTCCGGCGCGGCCTAGGCGCCGGCGCCAGACCCAGGCAGACGGTATGGACCATCCCAGCACCAGCCAGCAGGACCACCTAGACTGCACCTCCGTCGGCGTGATCTTCGACCTCGACGGCCTGCTGGTCGACACCGAGCCGCTCTGGTCCGAGTCGGCCCGACAGCTGCTGGCCCGGCGCGGCCGCGAGCCGGACCCGGCGATCAAGCCGCTGGTGATGGGAAGAACCCCGATCGTGGTGGCCGGGATCTACGTCGAGCACTACCGGCTCGCCGACGAGCCCGAGGCGCTGCTCGCCGAGCGCCTCGAGTTGCTGCAGCAGGTCTACGCCGAGCGCGGGATCGCCACCCTGCCCGGGGCCACCGAGCTGCTCGCCGAGCTGAGCTCGCGCCAGCTGGCGATGGCGGTCGCCTCCGGATCGCCGAGCTCGCTGGTCGGCGAAGTGCTCGCCCGGGCCGGCATCCGCGCTGGCCTCGACACGCTGGTCGGCTCGGACCAGGTGAGCCGGGGCAAGCCGGCGCCGGACATCTTCCTCCACGCCGCAGCGTTGATCGAGCGGGAGCCAGCGCGGTGCGTCGTGTTCGAGGACAGCGCGGCCGGCATCGACGCCGCGCTGGCTGCCGGCATGGGCTGCATCGCCGTGCCGAGCCCCGAGACGCCCGCCGAGCGAGCCGGCCGAGCCCACCGCGTGCTCGGCAGCCTGGCCGAGGCCAGCCTCGAGATGATCGTCGAGGTGGTCGACCAGGTTGGCGGCGGCTGATGAACGAGCAGCACCGAAACCGGCGCGTCCCTCGTGGCCGCCAGAAGGGAGCCTCGCCGATGGGTGCGCAGCTTCGATGCCTTGGAATCGTGGCGCTGTTGGTGGCGCTGTTGGCCGGATGTCCAGCGAAGACCGACGGCGGGACGGCGCCGAAGGTCGGCCAGGGGGCTGCCGAGCCGGAGGCCAGCAAGAAGGCCCAGGTGTCGAGGAAGAAGCCAGGCTTCTTCTCGAGGGCGATCTTCGCCAAGCCAGCCTTCGCCTACGCGGCGAACGGGGCCAAGGAGGTCAGCATCTCCGACGTCGCCGAGCGCTGCGTTCGCTCGGTGGTCAACGTGCGGTCGACCCGCGAGGTCCCGCGGGCGCGGATGCCGTTTCCGTTCGAGTCGCCCTTCGGCGGCCCGCCACCGGCCCGCCGGGCCCGCAGCCTCGGCTCGGGGGTGATCCTCAGCGCCGACGGCGTGGTGCTGACCAACCACCACGTCGTCAGCAAGTCGGGCGAGATCCGCGTCACCCTCTCGGACGAGCGCGAGTTCGAGGCCGAGATCGTCGGCAGTGACTCGAAGGCCGACCTGGCCTTGCTGCGGATCAAGGCTCCCCCCAAGGACCTGGTGCCGCTCGAGTTTGGCGACTCGAACAAGCTGCGGCTCGGCGAGGTTGTGCTGGCGATCGGCAATCCGTTCGGCGTCGGCCAGACCGTCACCATGGGCATCGTCTCGGCCAAGGGCCGGGCCAACATGGGAATCGTCGACTACGAGGACTTCATCCAGACCGACGCCGCGATCAACCCGGGCAACTCGGGCGGCGCGCTGGTCAGCATGCGCGGCAAGCTGGTCGGCATCAACACCGCGATCCTCTCCAAGACCGGCGGCTACCAGGGCATCGGCTTCGCCATCCCCTCGAAGATGGCCCAGCCGATCATGCGGAGCCTGCTGAAGCATGGACGGGTGATCCGCGGCTGGCTCGGGGTGGTGATCCAGACCCTCTCGAAGGAGATGGCGCCGGTGCTCAAGGTGCCGGTGGACCACGGCGTGCTCGTGTCCCAGGTCCAGGCGGACAGCCCCGCGGCCAAGGCCGGGATCCGGCGCGGCGACGTGATCGTCGAGCTCGACGGCAAGAAGATGAAGTCGGTCACCAAGCTGCGCAACGTCGTGGCGCTCAAAGGTGCGGGGGTCAAGGTCAAGCTGGCGCTCTACCGGACCAAGGTCCGCAGGGAGGTCAGCGTGACCCTCGGCGAGCTGCCCGGCGAGCGCGGCGTGGCGGTCCTCGGTGGCGCCGCTCCGGGGACCCTCGGGGGGATGACCGTCGCGCCGGTGGATGGGGAGACTCGCCGCAACGTCGGCCTGCCGCGCGACGTCGGCGGGGTGGTGGTGAGGAAGATCGATCATGGCAGCTCGGCCTTCGTCGCCGGCATCCGCCCCGGCGACGTGATCATCGAGATCAACCGCCAGCCCGTGCGCAGCGCCGGCCAGTTCGCCCGGGCCTACCGCGAGGCGAAGACCAAGTTGCTGCTGCTGCTCTTCCGGCGCGGCGGCGCGATGTACATGATGCTCGACAAGTAGGCCGGCGATCGCTCGATCAGTACTTCATCCGCTCGGTGGTGGTGATCCGCTGGCGGTAGATCGTCACCAGGAAGCGCAGCCGGCGGCGGCGCCGTGGGTGGGAGAGGGTGATCTCGTGCTGGCCGGCGGCGAGCGGGATCCGCCCCTCGCTGGTCACGTGACCGACCTTGGTCCCGTCCACCGCCACATTGGCCCGGGTGCGCGAGCGGATCACCAGGTATCCAACCTTGCGGCTGTCGGGCTCTTCCGAGAGGTAGGCCTTGGTGCGGATCCGCCGCTTGCGCCGCGGGTCGATCAGCT
>JAUVBO010000634.1 GCA_030591195.1 Pseudomonadota bacterium | reverse complement strand
TTCTGGCACCCGGCCGCCGTCAGGAGTGCCACTTCGGTGGGGAGTGACGCTCACCCTTGCCAGTTCTGGCACCCGGCCGCGGTCAGTGGTTCTGGACAGCAAGCCCCGTTGTCCAGCAGAAGCCAGCGGCGGGCCTGCGCGAAAAACAGCGCGTTTGTTTGAGGGTTAGGAGCTTCAGCTGCCGCGGCGTCGCTGCCGGGTGTCGGCCACCTCGCGGTAGGCCCGGGCGGCGCTTCGGGCACGGCTGCCGCGGCGCCCCTGCTGCTCCTGGCGCAGGGCGAGCGCGGACAGCTCGCCCCGCAGCTTGATGTAGCTGTCGTAGCGGTCGACCAGCAGCTCGTCGGCCTCGACCGCCGCCTGCACCGCGCAGCCGGGCTCGGCCTCGTGGGCGCAGTCGTTGAACCGGCAGCGGGCAGCGCTCTCGGCGATGTCGGGGAAGGCGGCGTCGAGTTGCTCCCGGTCGCCCCACAGCTGCAGCTCGCGCAGGCCCGGCGTGTCGATCAGCACCCCTCGGTCGTCGGGCAGCAGGATCAGCTGGCGGTGGGTGGTGGTGTGGCAGCCCCGACCGTCGCGGTCGCGCAGCTCGCCGACCTTCATCCGCTCCTCGCCAGCGAGCAGGTTGACCAGGGTCGACTTGCCGACGCCGGAGGACCCGAGCAGCGCCACGGTCCGGCCCGGCGCGAGGTGCTCGGCGACAGCGTCGACCCCGGCGCCGTCGAGCGCGCAGACCGGCCGCACCGGCACCCCGGGGGCACAGCTCGACACCTCGTCGACCAGCTCGGCGAGCTCCTCCTGATCCTGACAGAGGTCCGACTTGTTGAGGATCACCACCGGCTCGGCGCCGCTGCCGGCGACGAGGGCGAGGAACCGCTCCACCCGGCGTGGGTTGTAGTCGCCGTCGAGCCCGCTGAGCAACAGCACCACGTCGACGTTGGCGGCCAGCACCTGCTCCGCGGCGTGCTTGCCGGCGACCTTGCGCGAGATCCAGCCGTGGCGCGGCAGCACCGCGCGAACCGTGCCCCGGCCTCGTCCCCGCTGGACCTTGACCGCGACCCAGTCGCCCACCGCCGGCGGTCCCGCATCTTCCGCCGCCCCGCCGCGGAGCATCCGCCCGGCCAGGCGTGCGGTTACCCGCCCCTGCTCGGTCCAGACGCGATAGTGCAGCTTGTCGCCGCGGATCACCCGCCCCGGGACGATATCCCGCCGGCCGAGGCGCGCGAACGCCTCGGAGAAGTCAGCGTCCCAGCCGAGCTCGTCGAGATTCACCGCCGGCATGTAACCACATCCGCGCCGCCGCGGGCCAGCGCAGCGGACGACTATTCGAACCGCAGCAGCACGCGCCCGCTGCAGCAGGCGTTGGGGCACTCCCGCCGGGCACCGTCGGCGTACTGGGTGCGGCAGCGCGGACACCAGCTGAGGCAGCTCGAGTCCTCGCGCGTCGGCGCGGCGAGCAGCTCCGCCGGATCGATGCTCCGGCTCACCAGCAGGGCCTCGATCCGGCGCTGGCAGCCGTCGGCGAACCACAGGCGGACCCCATGCCCCGCCGCCGGTGACGCTCGCGGCGGCCGGCTCACCTGCGGCTGCGGTTGAGGCTGCAGATCGACCAGCGCCAGCCGCGCGTGCTCCGCCAGCGCGGCCTGGTCGAGCAGCGCCGCGCCAACCGCCAGCGGGTCGAGGTCACCCACCGCCTCGCGCGCGATCAGGTCGTGGGCCCGCATCGCCGACAGGGGAGACAGCAGCGCCAGCAGGTGGTGGGTCAGGTCCGGGCGCAGCTCGTGACGTTCGATCGTCGACGAGCGCCGCAGGGCCAGCTCGAAGCAAGCCGCGGCCAGCAACCAGCCGCAGACCGGCAGGGCCAGCAACCCGATCCACCACTGGACCAGCGGAGTGAACAGCAGCAGCGGCAAGCCGACGAAGACACCGATCCAGAGCAGGTTCGCCGCGAAGCGCAGCAACCGGAGCTCCCGGGCGAGCGCGCCGAGCCGTTGCTCGACCGTCGCGACCGCGAAGCGTCGATCGAGCAGGGCCTCAATCTTCGCCTGCCTACCGCCGGGCTTGGCCCGTCCGATCTCGGCGAGGCTGGTGGCCAGCTCCAGCGCCAGCCGACGGGTGGCCAGCCTGACCACGGGAAGACCTTCGAGCTCGAGTCGGGCCCCATCGGCGTGGATCGCGACCAAGCGATCCCAGCCGAGAAACCGCGCCTCTTCGGCGACGCCGACGACCACCCCCTCGGGGCCGAGGGCCAGGGGCAGCGGCTCGGTGATCAGCGGCGAGCGGAGGGGCGGCCACGGCGTACCGAGCAGCGCGCCCCGCGACCAGCGTGAGCTACCACGCCAGGGCCGACGCCAGCGCCAGCGCCGAGGCCACAAGAGCGCGTTGAAGCCAATGGCGGCGCCAGGCACCCACTGGGCACACTCCAGCAGGTAGAGCAGGCCGAGCAGCGACAGCAGCTCGAGCGCAGCGCTCACGGGTTGGCGGGACCTGGCGGCTCGGGAGCCTCGGCTGACCGTCCACCAGCGACCTCGTCTCCAGAGGGCGGGGATCGGTCATCGTCGTCGCCGGGTCCAACCTCGGGCTCCCGGCGGCGGCGAAAAAACAGCGCCTTGATCCCGGCTCCCACCGCGAACAGGCCAACGAGCAGCAGCTTCCACAGCTTCGCGAGGAAGCCGAGCAGCTTGGCGAGCAGCCCCACCTTGGCCGCCACGCCCACCGCGCCGCCGACCACCAGCGCTGTCAGGCCGTACTCGGCGATCTTGTCGCCGGGCTTGTACTCGGCGTAGCGCTGCCCCTCCTTGTAGGCGAAACTTCCGAGGAGCGTCTTGACCGCGGAGATCGCCTGCTGCAGCTTGTCTGGCGCGACCATCAGGTTGGCGCTCATCACGCCCTCTCGCCCGAGGATCCGGGTGTTGTAGTTGACGATCGACCGGCCGCGGCTCTCGCCCTCGATGCACCACTTGAGGTGCTTGGTCTGCTGATCGAAGAACGGCGCGGTCTGCCAGCCGACGATGCGGATCGTCGGCCAGCCGCGCTTCTTCCGCTGCTCGTTGCTCCGCTCGGTTCCCTGGCGGATCGACCCGAGGATCTCCTCGCCGTCGAGCTCCTCCTTGTCGGCGTCCTTGACGTAGCCGAGGGCCGAGAACTCGAACACCAGGAACCAGCTCATCGTCTTGGGTGTCAGCAGCCCGAGCTCGGTGCCGGAGGTCGGGTTCTCCATCAGCTCGAGCATCTTGCGCGTGCCGGTGGGCCCGGTGAACAGATGGCCCTCGGGGACCTCGATCTCGGCGTTGTCGCCGACGTTGACCTTGGTCGGGCCGCTGTCCCACTTGATCGAGCGCAGGATCGCCTCGGTCTTGGCCCGGCGGGCGTCGGCCGGCGCGCCACCCGGCGGGTCGTCCTGGGCCAGGACCGGGGCAGCCGCGAGGATGCTGACCAGCGAGATGGTAGTCGTGAGCACGCCCGTGCCCTGGTTTCCCCTGCCTGCCCGCACGCGTTGCCCTCCTCCGCCTCGGTCTCACCAGGTGACTCGATGGTGCGGTGATACGCCTCCCCGCGGGCGCTCCTGCCTCAACACCGGACAGAGCCTACAACAACGGGTAGAATGCAGCCTCGGGAATGTGTTCTCCGATCCAAACGCGCGTGTGGGCCTCCTGCTGCCTCTTGCTCGCCACCTCGGCCCTGCCGCTGTTCGCGT
>JAUVBO010000319.1 GCA_030591195.1 Pseudomonadota bacterium | reverse complement strand
GGTCAAAACCTCTCAGCTGACCGTCAGCCACCGAGGAATGACCGACTGAGAACATCGCGCTGACGGGGCCCGTCACCCAGAAGGTAGGAAGGGAGCAGATTCCCCGCGGGCGCTCATCGGCACGGGCAGAGATCGCGTAACACCCCCTCGTCACCGCGGACGCAGTGGGTCTAGGGGGTCAGCGGACAGATCTTGACCCAGTCGAACTCGGCCTGGCCCTGGACGGTCATCAGCGCGAGCTCGCCGCCGGCCGTCCAGTTGCTGATCCGGGCGCCGATGTTGTAGTCCACCGCGGCCTCGTCGCTGGCTCCCTGCATCCGCGCCCTGCAGCTCAGCTGACCGTCCGGCGTGAGGCGCATCCGGAGGGTCACGGGGCGCGTGTGAGGCGAAGAAGCGATCGGCAGCGGCGCGTCCCCCATGCCGCCGTAACAGCCGGTGGCCCAGCAATCGCCCTGGCCGACGAACCACTGGCCGAAGGCGTCCACCCCGATGGCGCACCACGCGCCGGAGGGAACGACATAGTCAGCCACCGGCGACGTGATCAGACGGACGCCGGCCCTGCCGGTCGATCCGGTGAACGATGTCAGGGTTAGCTCGGTCTCGATGGTGAAGCTGCGGGTCGCCGCCAGGGCGGCGCCGGCCTTGACCGTCGCGATGGCGTAGCTGCTGTCGCGCTCCAGCACCGCGAGGTCCGGGGCTTGCCAGGACAGCTGGCCCAGCTGCTGCTCCAGGCCCGTCAGGGCGACGAAGGGGTCGGTGACGCACGACGAGCCCGCGTCGTGGTCCGAGCTCAGATCGGGCGTCGCGTCGGGGCGCAGATCGGTGGCGGTGGCGGCGTCGACGCGCTGGTCGGGCGCCGCCTGGGTGTCGGGCGACGACGAGCTGTCGACGCCGGACTCGCCGCTCGAGGTGGACGCATAGCGCACGATCAGGTCGCACCCGCCGCCGGCGAGCGCCAGGGCCACGCCCGCCCCGAGCACCAGCACCAGGCGGCCGCACACCCCACGCCGCGGCTTGACCAGCTGCCTCATTCGATCCCCTCTGCAGGGGCTATGATACCGTAGCCGGCGCTGGCCTGGCGTCGAATACGGAGCAGCGGCAAGGAGAGATCTCGATGGACGCGAGCGCGCCATATGTCGAGTCGATGTACCAGCAGTGGCTGGAGGATCCGCAGGCGGTCGATGCCAGCTGGCAGAGCTTCTTTCGCGGCTACCAGCTGGCCCAAGACTCGACCTCCTTGGGCTCGAGCGCCTCTCCCGAGACGGCCAAGGCCCAGTCGAACGTCGCCAGCCTGATCTACGCCTACCGCAGCCTCGGCCACCTCGCGGCCCAGACCGACCCGCTGGCCGAGGAGACCGGGGCGACGCTGCCGACGCTGCCGGCGCTCGAGCTCGACCGCTTCGGCCTCGCCGAGGCAGACCTCGAGCGGATCTACGACACCGGCCACCTCCCCTGCGCCGACCAGCTGCCCCTCCGCGAGGTGATCGAGATCCTCCGCCAGACCTACTGCGGCAGCGTCGGTGCGGAGTACATCCACATCCAGGACCGACGGATGCGGCGCTGGTTGCAGGAGCGAATGGAGGGCTGCCGCAACCAGCCGACGTTCACCCCGGCGCAGAAACGGACGATCCTCGAGCGCTTGGTGGACGCCGAGCTGTTCGAGAGCTTCACCCACGCCCGCTACCCCGGGCAGAAGCGCTTCTCGCTCGAAGGTGGCGAGACCTTGATCCCGGCGATCTGCTACCTCACCAGCCAGGCGGTCGAGCTCGGCATCGAGGAAGTGGTGGTCGGCATGACCCACCGCGGGCGGCTCAACGTGCTGGCCAACATCCTCGGCATGTCCTACGAGACGATTTTCTCCGAGTTCGAGGGCAACTTCCTGCCCGACTCCGTCGGCGGCGACGGCGACGTCAAGTACCACAAGGGCTTCTCCACCACCCGGCTGCTCGAGGGTCGCTCGCTGCGGATCAGCCTCACCGCCAACCCGAGCCACCTCGAGGCGGTCTATCCGGTGGTCGAGGGTCGGGTGCGGGCCAAGCAGCGCCAGCGCGACGACACCGAGCGCCGGGTCAAGGTGCTGCCGCTGGTGATGCACGGCGACGCGGCTTTCGCCGGCCAGGGCATCGTCCCCGAGACGCTCAACCTCTCCCAGCTGCCAGGCTACCAGACCGGCGGCACGGTCCACCTGGTGATCAACAACCAGATCGGCTTCACCACCTCGCCCACCGAGTCGCGCTCCACCGCCTATGCCACGGACGTGGCGAAGATGATCGAGGCGCCGATCCTCCACGTCAACGGCGACGACCCCGAGGCGGTGCTCCACGTGGTCGACGTGGCGCTCAACTTCCGCCAGACCTTCTCCCGCGACGTGGTGATCGACATGATCTGCTACCGGCGCCACGGCCACAACGAGGGCGACGAGCCGGCCTTCACCCAGCCGGTGCTCTACCGCAAGATCCGCCGCCACCCGTCGGTGCGCAGGCGCTACACCGAGCGGCTGATCGGCGAGGGCCACCTGACCGACACGGACGCCGAGCAGATCGCCAAGCGCTTCCGCAGCGTGCTCAGCGACGCCCACCAGGCGGCCCAGCAGGACAGCCCCGCGCTCGAGGTCCAGGCCTTCGAGCAGCTGTGGGAGGGGCTCGACGGGCCCTTTACCTTCGACCGGGTGGACACCACCACGCCCCACCAGCGGCTGATCGAGGTCGCCCGGGCCTACTGCACCGTGCCCGACGGGTTCAAGCTCAACCCGAAGGTCGCCCGGGCCCTGCCCTCGCGCCTCGCGGCGGTGGAGCAGGGCGGCGAGCTCGCCGGTGAGATCGACTGGGCCTTCGCCGAGCTGCTCGCCTTCGGCACCCTGCTCGCCGAGGGCACGCCGGTGCGGCTCAGCGGCCAGGACAGCGCCCGCGGGACCTTCAGCCAGCGCCACGCCGCCTGGCTCGACATGGAGACCGGCGAGCGCTATCTGCCGCTAAACCAGATCGGCCCCGAGCAGGCCCGCTTCTGCTGCTACAACAGCACCCTGTCGGAGGCCTCGGTGCTCGCCTTCGAGTACGGCTACTCGCTGACCGAGCCGCGGATGTTGATCCTCTGGGAGGCCCAGTTCGGTGACTTCGCCAACGGGGCCCAGGTGATCATCGACCAGTTCATCGTCGACGCCGAGTCGAAGTGGCAGCGCGACAGCGGGCTGGTGATGCTGCTGCCCCACGGCTACGAGGGCCAGGGCCCCGAGCACTCGAGCGCCTACCTCGAGCGCTACCTCGCCGCCTGCGCCGAGGACAACATCCAGGTCTGCTACCCGTCGAGCCCGGCCCAGCACTTCCACCTGCTCCGGCGCCAGATCAAGCGGCCAGTGCGATTGCCGCTGATCGTGATGTCCCCCAAGAGCATGCTGCGCAACCCGCGCTGCGTCTCGCCGGTCAGCGACCTCGTCGACGGCGGCTTCGAGGAGGTGCTCGACGACCCGGCGGCCCCGGCGCCCGGGCGCGTGCGCCGGCTGGTGCTCTGCAGCGGCAAGCTCTTCTGGGATTTGGCCCTGCACCGCGACCAGCAGGGGATCGACGACGTGGCGCTGGTGCGGATCGAGCAGCTCTACCCGCTGCACCAGGCGCGACTGACGCAAGTGCTCCAGCCCTACCTCGACGGCGGGGCGAAGGAGGTCGTCTGGGCCCAGGAGGAGTCGCGCAACCGCGGCGGCTGGTCGTTCCTGATGCCGCGGCTGCTGACGCTGCTGCCCGGCGTGCCGCTGGCCTACGTCGGCCGCCGACCGAGCGCCAGCCCGATCGTCGGCTCGCTGCGGATCTTCCGCCAGCAACAGCAAGATCTGGTCGACGAGGCGCTGCGTGGCCGGTTCGTCCAGCGCTGCAACGAGGCCGAGCGTGAGGGGATCTGCATCGAGCTCGTCGGCCGATCCTGAGGGGGATCAGTTGCCCTGGGAGCCACCCTGACGGCCGCCGCCACCGGGGCGATGTCCGTGGCCGCCACCTCCGTGGCCGCCACCTCCGTGGCCGCCGCGGCCGCCCTGTCGGCGCGGGCAGGACTTGCTCAGCGAAAAGCGTCGGGCCTGGCCGGCGACGAACATCGCCAGCGCCAGGCTGACCGTCGGCTGACCCTCGCTGTAGAACACCACCAGGCCCGCGTGCTCCATGTGCCTCAGCGGCGGCAGGCCCATGCCAGCCACGATCAGCACCTCGACGCCCTGGTCGGCGAGCAGCTTGGCGATGCCGATGCAGCCGCCCCCGTGACCGGCGTTGGGCAGCACCTCGACCCGCAGCACCTCGTCGTCCTCGACCTCGATCACGGTGAAGGCATCAGACGAACCGAAGTGATCCGAGACCGCGGCCGCGAGCCCTCCCGGGGCCTCACTCGGTACGGCGATCTTCGTCATCGCGACGCCCCCCCTCCCGCTGCTAGATACTGATTATAGCCCAGGCTCAGCGCTGGGCGGAGGGTCCGCGTCACGGCAGATCCGAGCGGGTGGCGCGCCGCAGGGACCAGCGCTCGAACGCCATCCGCCAGCGCTGGGTCACCCGCGGCCAGTGCCAGCGCCGGTGGCGACGGACCCGCTGCTCGAGCCACGAGCGCCGGACGTCCGGCGAGATGTAGCGCCGCGGCTCGAGCAGCTCGTCGTCGGACTGCGCCAGCTTCGTCAGCAGGCCGTCCTCTCGCGCCCGGCAGGACAGCGCCTCGAAGCCAGGCAGGATCCGCAGGCCTGCCTCGAACTCCACCTGCAGCGGGTCGCAGCGAGCCAGCCACCTGAAGGCGCGCTCCACCGAACCCAGGGTCTCGCCTGGGCCGCCGAGCACCAGCTCGAGCACGTAGGGCAACGAGTGATCGTCGAGGTAGCCGCAGAGCCGGCCACCATCGGCCGAGGCGTCCGGCGAGACCGCCCGGCAGCGGACCATCAGGCAGCCCGCCCGCCGTAGCAGACCGACCAGCTCGCGGTCGACGTCGGCCCTGGGCCGGAGGCAGGCGACGAAGCCGAGCGGCAGCTCGGCGCGGATGATCGTCTCCAGCAGCACCTTGGCCCAGTCCGCAGCCTCGTTGAGGCAGGGATCGATCAGGGCCCAGACCTGACCGGCGAGCCCTTGGTCGACGATCCCACGCCGCAGCTCGTCGACGAGCTCCTCGACACCCCGGCGGTCGCCCGACCGACCGCCGGTGGGCCAGTCGCCAGCGTCGGGGCACGGCGGCCGTCCGGTCAGCAGGGCCAGCGGCGCGAAGGTTCGCCGGCTCCGTC
>JAUVBO010000448.1 GCA_030591195.1 Pseudomonadota bacterium | reverse complement strand
TTCATCGGAGCGATGACCGTGGCCCACGACATCTACCGCCGCACGATCAACCCCGATGCGTCCGACGCCGCGGTGATGCGCGCTACGCGCGCCGGCGTGCTGCTCACCGCCGGCTTGGCGATGGCGCTATCAATGACCTTCAGCGGCTCGATCAAGGCGATCTGGAAGACCCTCGGGTCGCTGAGCAGCGCGGCGATGCTGGTGCCGGTCCTCGTCGGGATGACTGGATGGCGGCCACCCGGCGCCGGCGCGACGGCGATCGCCGGCGGCAGCATCGGGACCATCGGCTGGACCGCGCTGCGCTGGCTACGCGGCGGCCGCGCGCTCGCGCTGGAGCCGGTCGTGCCTGGCCTCGCCCTCTCGCTCGCTGGCTACGCCCTCTGCGGCCTGCGCCGAGCCCCCCCCCCCGCCAGCCGCTGCGGCCAGCCGGACGACGGCGAGCAGGACCGCCGGTGAGCTGGGACTGGACGGTGCTGCTGGTGGCCGACGCGGCGCTGCTGATCGGCGCCACCGCGCTGGTCATCGCGCTGGTGGTACGCGATCTTCGCCGCTAGACTTGTGGTATCGTCTGGCCCGCGCCAGTTCCTCGATATTCAAGGGGTGAACACGAAAGATGGACCCAGTCGATCCCGCCAGCTACGACGCCATCCTGCCTTTGATCGAGGACGCCAAGCGCGATGGCACCTGGGTCCGATGCACTTTCCGTTGCCCGCTCACCGGGGTGCGGATCGAAGCCCAGGCCCCGCTGAAAACGAACCACGACCCGACAAGCAGCGGGAAGCTGACCGAGGACGACTTTCGCCTCACGGTCCAGCGCGCGTTCCGCAGCGTCCAGGCCCGCTTCGTCTGGGAAGCGGGCCAGCGCTGGATCTCGGTCGAGGCCGCGGCCTACGTGGTGACCGAGTTCGTCCAGCTGTACAAGACCGCCCCTCCGCACAAGGAGGTTGACCGGCAGCTCCTCGCGCGGAAGCTGACCGAGATCACCACGACCGGAGGCGCGCTCGGGCAGCAGGCCAGGGAGCTCATCGGCGAGTTCATGCCCGACCGAGCTGGCGCTGATGGCCCAGACTTCGACGAGCTGGCAGCGATGCCTCCGCTCACTGAGGCCGACTACGGCGCCTGCTCCGCGGGCCTGGTCCGCGACACGATGCTGATGCTCGTGTGGGGCGTGGTGCTCGCCGGCGGTCGGACGATCTCTGAGCATGAGCAGCGGCTCAGCGACTTCGCCCGCGGGCTCGCCATCGAGCCGGTCCGGGCCGCGGAGCTCAAGCGGCACGCCCAGATCTACCTCGTCGACCAGGCGCTCGAGCGCGCCTACGCCTCGAAGCAGCGCGGCGCCGCGCAGTTCCTTGCCGCGAGGCGGCGGGCCACCGACGTCGGCCACGGCGACGAGGAAGCCGAGCGGATCGACGCGCGACTGAGGAAGCGGCTCGGCGGCAGCTGATCCGCCGCCGTCCGGCGCCGAGATGTCCAAGATCGTCATCCGTGGAGCGAGGGAGCACAACCTCAAGGGGATCGACCTCGATCTGCCACGAGATCGACTGATCGTCTTCACCGGCCTCTCCGGGTCGGGTAAGTCGTCGCTGGCCTTCGACACGATCTACGCCGAGGGGCAACGCCGCTACGTCGAGTCGATGTCGGCCTACGCCCGTCAGTTCCTCGAGCGGCTGAACCGACCGCAGGTCGACACCATCGAGGGACTGAGCCCGGCGATCAGCATCGAGCAGAGGGGGATGACCAAGAACCCCCGCTCCACCGTCGGCACGATCACCGAGCTCTACGACCACATCCGGCTGCTCTACGCGCGGGTCGGCAAGCCACACTGTCCGCGTTGCGGCCAGCCGATCACCTCGCAGACCGTCCAGCAGATGGTCGCCCGGGTGCTCAAGCTGCCGACCGGCAGTCGGGTGTCGGTGCTCGCGCCGGTGGTCCGCGGCCGCCGGGGAGCTCTCCGCGACGTGCTCGACGACCTCCGCCGGGAGGGGTTCGCGCGGGTCAACGTCGACGGCGAGCTGCACGACCTCGCCGAGCCCCTCTCACTCGACAGCCATCGGACCCACACCATCGAGGTCTACGTCGACCGGCTGGTGCTCAAGCCCGAGATCCGCTCGCGGCTCAGCGACAGCCTCGAGCTCGCGCTCAAGCTGACGGGGGGGCGGGTCAAGATCGCCACCGCAGCCGCGGGCGGTGCCGACCCGCGGTCCGACGGAGTCGACCTGCGGTTCTCCGAGCACCTCGCCTGCGACGCCTGCGACCTGAGCTGCCCCGAGCTGACGCCACGGCTGTTCTCGTTCAACAACCCACAGGGTGCATGCCCGCGCTGCTCGGGACTCGGCGCGCTCACCGAGTTCGCCGAGGAGCGGATCGTCCTCGATGACGGTCTCTCCCTTCGCGAGGGAGCGATCGAGCCCTGGGAGCGCCACGCCGGCTACTACCAGCAGATCCTCGAGGCCCTCGCCAGGCACTTCGGCTTCGACCTCTTCACCCCATATCGTGACCTCCCCGAGCGGATCCGCCGGATCCTGATCCACGGCAGCGGTGACGAGGAGGTGCGCTTCACCTTCGACCGCGGGGGGCGGCAGCAGGGCTATCGCCGGCCCTTCGAGGGCGTGCTGGCGAACCTCCAGCGACGGATGGAGGAGCAGCAGCGGCGCCGCAAGGAGGGCGCGAGCCAGGGCGACCTCGACGCCTTCGACCCGGTGGTGGCCGAGTTCCATCGATACATGAACCACCGCCCCTGCCCCGACTGCGAGGGCACCCGGCTGCGCCCCGAAGCGCGCCAGGTGCTCGTCGGCGGCCGCGCGATCGACCGGGCCTGCCAGCTCGGCATCGGCGAGGCGCTCGAGTTCTTCAGCGGACTCGCGCTCGACGCGCGCGACCGGCAGGTCGCCGACCGGCTGCTGCACGAGATCGTCGGCCGACTGCGCTTCCTCTGCAGCGTCGGGCTCGACTACCTGACCCTCGACCGCGCGGCGGCGAGCCTCTCGGGAGGCGAGGGACAGCGGGTGCGGCTGGCGACCCAGATCGGCGCCGCGCTCGTCGGCGTGTTCTACATCCTCGACGAGCCGTCGGTCGGGCTGCACCAGCGTGACAACGCGCGCCTGCTCGGGACCCTCTGCGCCTTGCGCGACCTGGGCAACACCGTGCTGGTGGTCGAGCACGACGAGGAGACGATCCGGGCTGCCGATCACGTCGTCGACCTCGGGCCGGGGGCCGGCGATCAGGGCGGCGAGCTCGTCGCCGCCGGATCGCCCGCGCAGATCATCGCCTGCGAGCGGTCGCTCACGGGGCAGTACCTCGGCGGCGAGCGGTCGATCGCCGTGCCCGCCCGCCGGCGCCGGGCCGACCGCCAGCTGATGCTGCGCGGCGCGTCCCACAACAACCTCCGCGAGCTCGACGTGGCCTTCCCGCTGGGGACCTTGACCTGCGTCACCGGCGTCTCCGGGTCGGGCAAGTCCTCGCTGGTCGTCGACACCCTGCTGCCAGCGCTGCGCGGCCTGCTCCACGGGTCCAGCGGCCAGGCTGGCGCCCACCGCCAGCTCTCCGGCGGCCACCAGCTGGACAAGGTCGTCGCCGTGGACCAGGGCCCCATCGGCCGCACGCCGCGCTCGAACCCCGCGACCTATACCGGCCTCTTCGCGCCGCTGCGCGAGCTGCTCGCGAGCCTGCCCGAGAGCCGGGTGCGGGGCTACAAGCCCGGCCGCTTCTCGTTCAACGTCAAGGGCGGACGATGCGAGGCATGCAAGGGCGACGGCGTGATCCGGATCGAGATGCACTTCCTGCCCGACGTCCACGTCCCCTGTGAGGTCTGCGAGGGGAAGCGCTACAACTCGGAGACGCTCGGGGTGCGCTACCGCGGCTACAGCATCGCCGACCTGCTAGCGATGCGAGTGTCCGAGGCACGCGCGCTGTTCGACAGCGTGCCGAAGCTGCGGGACCGGCTCCAGACGCTCTGCGACGTCGGCCTCGGCTACGTCGCGCTCGGCCAGCCCGCCTCGACCCTCTCCGGCGGCGAGGCTCAACGGGTCAAGCTCAGCCGGGAGCTGGCCCGCCGCGCGAGTGGACGGACGATGTACATCCTCGACGAGCCGACCACCGGGCTCCACATCGCCGACATCGACGTCCTGCTGCAGGTGCTCGCGCGACTGGTCGATGACGGCAACACGGTGATCGTGATCGAGCACAACATCGACGTGATCAAGACCGCCGACCACGTGATCGATCTCGGCCCCGAAGGCGGCGGCGGTGGCGGCCGTGTCCTCGCGACCGGCACGCCGGAGCAGATCGCAGCCTGCGAAGCCTCGTACACCGGTCGCTACCTGCGCCCGGCGCTGGAGGCACGCCAGTGAGCAAGCTACCGATGGGAGAGATCGTCGCCGAGGAGCTCCGCAAGCACTTCGAGGGCCAGCTCGCGGTCGACGGACTGAGCTTCACCGTCGGCCCCGGCGAGGTCTACGGGCTGATCGGCCCCAACGGTGCGGGC